>CADBLV010000165.1 GCA_902795555.1 uncultured Eubacteriales bacterium
ATTCTTTCTGTCCATGTCAGTGACAGGATCACGACGAATGCCAGAAGTGTCACCCAGACGAGAATCGCCTTCCCGAATTTTCTGGAATGATCCTTCCGGATGATATGATTGAAGTAGAGCAGGCCGATGATGGACCAGCCGACCATCAGGGCATAGGTCTCAGAGGCAATCATATCCTTCGCAAATACGTTTGGCAGAAGCAGGGCGACCAGGAAGACAATGAAAATGAGGATGCAGATCCCGCCGAGGATCGTATTTCTTTTACATCCCTCTTTCTTTGCCTCCTTATAGACCGCCAATGCCGCGAAACCGTAAAGTAGCGTAGCTCCGAACGTGGTCGTATCCACAATCCAGCCGATCGCCGTTCTTCCGATGAAGGGGATGGGGAGCGAAACCAGGGCAACCAGCAGAATGGCCTGAACGGGGATCTGCTTTTTGTTGAGTTTGGCAAACCGCTCAGGGAGAATCCCATCCTGGGCTACGGAATAGCACAGGCGGCTGACCGCGCGCATCATCCCGATGAGGCTGGAAAACACAAGGGCCAGCAAAGACGCCATCAGAATCGTAACCCCTGTATCCCCAAGATAATGATGCGCCGCATAGAACGCAGGCAAACCGGCAATTCCTTCAAACCGATCCAGATGCGTGATGTAATCAATCCTCTCCGAAAGCTCACCCTGTCACTGATGATTTCCCGATCTTCAGGATCCTCAGACGGTCTTCGAAAGCTCACCCTGTCACTGATGATTTCCCGATCTTCAGGATCCTCAGATGGTCTTTTTGCTCCGGGGTAATTCGAAAGCTTTCGATCGCCTTCTGAATGGTTTTGTTGTGTGTCCAGACATCCAGCCGTCTGTTTTCCAGATACGGCAGCACAGCATCATACTGTTTGGCCAGCGCTGTGGCAAAGTACCAGGCAATCATCATATTGACGTAGTATTCTTCTGACCGGAGGGATGCGACAGCTTCCGGATACGCTTTGTCGAAGTCTTCATCAAGATAGTGTTCCATCAGCATGCCGACAGCAAAGCGGATGGTATAGGTTTTCTCGGAATGCATCCACTTCCGGATTTCCTGCTTGAGTTCACTCCGATGCTTCCGGAACACACGAGGAGACATCTGGTCACAGGTTGCCCAGTTATCCACAAAAGGAAGGAATTGATTCAGAGCCTGCATGCATTCCGTATAATCCCTCATTCCGGACAGGACAAATGCGTGCAGCTGGTTTTCCTCAAAATACGGATGCGGCAGATCGTTCAAAAAGGCTGTGATCTCTTCCGAAGAACCGATCTGCTTTGCCAGTTTCCGCAGCTCCGGCGTCCGTACGCCGATGATGGTTTCCGGCTTTACCGTCGGGATAATCCGGATTTGCAGGTCACGGTATCCGAGATCCTGCAGGGACTTCAGCTCTCTTCTGATTACATCGGTCAGCATACTTTCCGAACTCCTGTCGGTGTGATTTGAGGAAGGTAAAGGAATATAGCCTGAATGAAGAAAAACCCCTGCTTAGCAAGGGGTTCCGTTCGTGCCGGAGGCGGGACTTGAACCCGCACGCTTTTGAGGGCTACGGATTTTGAATCCGCCGCGTCTGCCATTCCGCCACTCCGGCATCGAAGGCATTATATCATATCCGGCGCGGATAATGCAACCGTCTTTTCGCCGAATTTGCCCGACTCATTTTCACTTTAACGCTCTTTTCAGATAATTGGCCCTGGCCCTTTTTCGTCATTAACAACTCCTCCTTTCTGATCGTGATTTTCTCTCCTTTCTGAGGATCAGTATGATCCATGATCGTCCGGATTGAGATAAAATCACCTTTGGACAGAACCACACTGCGCCGGACATCGCATTCGACCTTGACGAATGCTCCGGAAACTGATAGTATTTTCATGTCAGCCAAATGAACAACGGACAATCCGCAAAAATTCCGGAAAAACCAGACAACAAACCATCATCACGATCCGGGAGACGTATTTTGTTCACGATCCGCGCAGCGCAGAGGAGGACCCATATGACACAGCAACAGATTTATGCCCATCGCGGCGCGTCCGGATACGCGCCGGAAAACACCCTGGAGGCGTTTCGCCTGGCGGCGGATATGGGAGCCCACGGCGTGGAGCTCGACGTGCATATCTGCCGAAGCGGCGAAGTGGTGGTCGCCCACGACGAAACTGTAAACCGGATGACCGGTGAAAGCGGGTTCATCCGCGACATGAGCCTGAGCGAGCTGAAAAAGCTGCGGTTCAACAAAACCCATCCGGAGTATGCCGACGCCCGGATGCCGACGCTGAAAGAGGTGTTCGAGCTGTTGAAGCCTACCGGGCTGGGAATCAACATCGAGCTGAAAAACAGCGCCATCGACTATCCGGATCTGGAGAAAAAGGTGATCGAGCTGGCGGGAGAATGCTTCCCGCTTGATCGGCTGCTGTTTTCCTCCTTCAATCACTACAGCATGCAGCGAGTGAAGGCAATTGATCCCTCGCTGAAATGCGGGCTTCTCTATGACGCGACGATGGTGCGGCCCTGGGCCTATGCCGTGGCGCTGGGCATGGACGCCCTTCATCCGCTGTATACCGAGGTGCTTGTTCCCGGCGGGGAATGTGAAATGGCCCATCGGGCAGGCATTCGGGTGAACCCCTGGACGGTGAACCGGGAAGAGGATATCCGCGCCGTGTTGGCAGCCGGAGCTGACATCGTCATCACCAATTTCCCGGATCTTGCCCTGAAGTGCCTGGCATAAGTTTTCTCTTGCAGCCTGCCGGGATGGCCGTGCTTCTTCCCCTTTTCCCTGCAGCCTGTCGGAATGACCGTGCTTTTCCTCCTTCTCCGCAGATCCGGGAGGGAGAGGCAAAACCCCCGGAAATGATCTGCGAATCATATAAGACAAGGAGAAAAAACCATGAAGATTTGGTTTGCAACCAGCGAATGTGCACCTTTCAGCAAATCCGGCGGCCTGGCGGATGTGGCCTATTCCCTGCCGCCCGTGCTGCAGGAGACGATGGAGGACGAGGTGGAAATCATCACCCCGCTCTACAAATGCGTCTGGGATCGGTTCCGGGGCGACCTGACCTTCCACGGGACCTATCCCGTTCTGCTGCGGGATGTGTGGACCGACGCACAGGTATACCGGGGAGAGCGGGCCGGTGTGCCGGTGTGGTTTATCGGGCAGGATGACCTGTTCATGCGGGACAGGCTGTACGGATACAACGACGACGCGTGGCGATTTGCCTTCTTCAGCAAGGCGGTGGTCACCCTGATGGGTGAGCTTTCTCCCATGCCGGCCATCCTGCATTGCAACGACTGGGAAACCGCGCCCGCGGTGCTGTATCTGAAGGATCGGCAGGCGGAAGACGCCCGTTTCGGCGGAGTGCGGACGGTTTACACCATCCACAACATCGCCTATCAGGGACAGTATGCCCGGGAAAAGATGTATTCCGATTTCGGGCTGGATGCCTCCTGGTACGAAAAGGCGCTGGTATTCCATTATGAAGGCCGGGAAGATATCAATCTGATGAAAGGCGCCATGATGATGGCCGATGCGGTGTCCACCGTTTCGCCCACCTACGCCCGGGAGCTGCACCATCCCCAGTTCGGCGCGGGGTTGCAGGGCGTGATTGACTATGTGGACGGCAAGCTCTACGGCATTCTCAACGGCATCGATGTGAATCTGTACGATCCCCTGCAGGATCCGGATATTCCCGCCCCCTTCTCCGCGGAGGATCTCAGCGGAAAGGCGGTATGTAAGGAAGCGGTGCAGCGGCGGTTCGGCCTGACGCTGGAGCCGGAATGGCCCCTGGTGGCGGTCGTGGCCAGGCTGGTGGAACAGAAAGGCTTTGATCTGATCCGGGATGCCCTTCCCGGGCTGATGGATCTGGGAGTGCAGCTGGTGGTCTTCGGTCAGGGCGATCCCCAGTATACGGATTATTTCCGATGGGCTTCCGAGCGATGGCCCGGTCAGATGGGCTTCTCCGACCGGTTCACCGAAGCCGTGGCCAGTGAAATTTTCGCCGGCGCGGATTTCTATCTGATGCCCTCCCGGTTTGAGCCCTGCGGCCTGAGCCAGATGATGGCCATGCGTTTCGGCACAGTGCCGATCGTTCGCGAAACCGGCGGTCTGCGGGACTCTGTGCGGCCCTACAGCACCTTTGACGGCATCGGAGAAGGATTCTCCTTCTCCGAATACGCCGCGAAGGATCTGTATCTGGCGGTGCTGCAGGCGGTGAAGCTGTATCTGTCCGACCCGGATACCTTCCGGGAACTCCGGGTGCGCTGCATGAAGAAGGACTTTTCCTGGGAACGGAGCGCGGAACAGTATCAGCGGATGTACAAAGACATCCATGTCACCGAGCATTTCGTCGGCCTCACCTATCAGGAGGCCTTCGAAAACATTCGGGAAACCTACCGGCAGCTGGATGAGCACAACCGGCAAATCCATCCGGAATGGTATACGGATGGGTTCAACCGGGTGATTGAGATCGAAATTGTGGGAGAAGGCGCCGGATGGCTGTATATTGATATCGGCAGCGAAGACTTTGTGGTGGAACCCTGGTCTTATCACGACGCAGATGCCCACATTAAATGCAGTTATTATCACCTGATGCGGATGATGCGCGGCGAAACCACCGCTCCGCGGCTGTTTATGAAAGGGCGCCTGAAAATTACCGGCAACCTGGCCAAGGGCTTCGAAATCAAGAATCTGCTCTCTCCAAGCAAAGCACAGGCGTAAACATCATCAACTGACAACAGTGAAATGATTTTTCGGTTTGTCGTACATTGTCTTCTGATGTGCAGGGGCAAAGCAGCCCCTGCCTTTTCAGTTTGACATTCATGCGCCGGATGAATATGCAAGGCAGCCCCTGGCTTTTCGGTTTGACTTTCATGTGCCGGATGAAATGTGCAAGCCAGCCCCTGCTTTTTTGGTTTATCTTACACCGTCTTCTGATTCCATCAGAAGACCGGTATTGGCCCGGAACTGCAGCTGATACAGATCGTAATACTGCCCCCGGAGGGCCATCAGCTCCTCGTGGGTGCCCTGCTCCGCAATCCGGCCGTCAGACACCACAGCGATCACGTCCGCGTTTTTGATCGTGGACAGTCTGTGTGCCACCACCAGCGTTGTGCGGCCCCGGCAGAGATCGTCCAGCGCCTGCTGAATCAGGATTTCCGTCGTGTTATCCAGAGCGCTGGTGGCTTCATCCAGAATCAGGATCGGCGGATTTTTCAGTATCACCCGGGCAATGGACAGCCGCTGTTTCTGGCCGCCGGAAAGGCGGACGCCCCGCTCTCCGACACGGGTCTCATAGCCGTCCGGCAGCGACATGATATAGTCATGAATGTTGGCCCGGCGGGCAGCCTCTTCAATTTCGGCGTCCGTCGCGTCCAGTTTGCCGTATCGGATATTCTCCTTCATGGTATCATTAAACAGATAGATATCCTGCTGAACAATGCCGATATTCCGTCGTACGCTCTCCAGGGTGAGAGTATGGATTTCCTTGCCGTCCAGCAGTATTTCTCCGCTGATCACATCATAAAAATGCGGGATCAGATGGCAAATCGTACTTTTTCCCCCTCCTGAAGAACCCACCAGCGCAAAGGTTTTTCCCTGGGGAATATCCAGATCCACGTTCCGCAGGACGTTCTTATCCTCATCATAGGCATAGGAAACATTCCGGAATTCGATATGACCGGCCAGCTGGCCCGCATCCACGGCGTCCGGGCTGTCCGTTTCGGGTTTCGCATCCATGATTTCGCAGAATCGCTCGAAGCCGGTAATGCCGTTTTCAAACTGTTCCATGAAATTGATCAGCGTCATCACCGGGGAAATGAACATATTGATGGAAACAATGAAGGCGGAATAATCGCCGAAGCGGATTTGTCCGTTATACAGGAAAAGTCCGCCGGCGATCAGCACGACCACATTGAACACATCCGTCACAAAGGTATTGCCGGAATGGAAACGGCCCATGGCGCTGTAGGCAGCCCGGCGGGCCTTCTGAAACAGGCCGTTTCCCACCTCAAACTTTTCCTTCTCCTTCTCTGCGTTTGTGAAAGCTTTGGTAACCCGGATCCCGGAAATGGAACTTTCCAGGGAGGCGTTGATTTCTGCCACAGCCTCCCGGGTCTCCCGGAAAGCGGTGCGCATCTTCTTCCGCAGGGAATAGGAAATCATCAGCAGAAAGGGAACGCAGGCGAAAATGATCAGGGTCAGCGGTAAATTGATCGTGCTGAGATAGGCAAAGGAAATCACGATGCTCAGAACAGAGATAATGATGTTCTCAGGCCCGTGGTGAGCCAGTTCGCTGATATCAAACAGATCGTTGGTCATCCGGGACATGATTTTCCCGGTTTCATGGGTATCGTAATAGCTGTAGGGCAGGGTTTCCAGATGAGCAAACATATCGCTGCGCATCCGGGCCTGCATATATACACCCATCATATGCCCCTGATACTGGATGAAATAATTCAGGCACATCTTCAGGCCGTACAGCGCCAGCAGCGTCACCCCGTAAATCACGATCATCCGGTAATTTCGCTCCGGAATCAGGGTGTTCAGCATGGTGCGGGTGATGATGGGATACACCACCCCGATTGCCGCCACCAGCAGGGCAGCGGTCATATCCATGATGAAAAGCTTTTTATAAGGCCGATAATAGGCGACAAACCGCCGGAGCAGGCCCGCTGTCCGCCGGCCGCTGCGGCGTGATCTCTCTCGGTCGGTCATTCCGCTTCCTCCTCATATCGCAGGTACACCTCACCAACGTCCGCTTACGGGCCGGATCCAGAACGGGCAACCCCTTTTCCCGTTTATATTCCGCCACAGCGCGAACCGCTTCCATTCGCCGGACGAAAAGGGTGGCCATCTCCCGGTCTGCTTCGCTGATTTCAGCCCTGTCCTTTGCCAGCCGGTCATCCTGCACGATTCTTCTCTCCCTCCGGGATCAGTCGTTATTCCGCAGCTGGTCCTGAACATATCCTGCCAGGATATCCACAATCCGGGCATTCTTGCCGCCGCCGGCGACAATCACGTCCGCGTCCTGCACATAGTTCCGGATATACCGGTCAAACATGGGTTTCACGCTGTTCAGATACTGCTGTTCGATGCTCTGGATATCCCGTCCCCGCTCCACGATGTCCCGCTCAATCCGCCGGAGGAGGCAAATATCCGGTTCCACCTTCATATACAGCTTCAGGAACATGAGCTCCGTCAGTCGCTTGTCATGGAAACAGTGAATCCCCTCCAGAATCATCACATCCCGGGGAAGGATGATCTCCTCCGGCATGTCCGCCCTGCGATGGCGGGAGTAATCATAGCTTTTCCGGGTAATGCCGCCTCCGCGCAGCAGCTGCTGAACATCCTCCAGCAGCAGATCATGATCAAAAATCGCCGGCTCATCGTAATTCAGGTGAGTCAGTTCCTCAAAGGTCAGCTCCGGGTGGTCATAATAATAGCAGTCCTGCTGCAGAACCAGGCAGTGATCCTCCCCCAGCCTGTCCTGCAGCGCATGAGCCAGGGTACTTTTTCCACTGCCGCTTGCTCCGCAAATCCCGATAAAAATCATACGAAAATCATCTCCCTCTGTTTCCTATCTTACTACACATAAAGCCGGATGACAATCATCGATTTTGAAAATCCGCTCTTGCAGTCATGTGCCGGATGTTGTACAATATCTGGTAGAAATCAATGACTTCCGATGAACGATCCGAAAGGGAGGAACGCCCTGATGAAAAAGCGTCTGACAACGCTCGCGGCGCTGTTCTGCCTGTTGTGTCTGCTCGTTACGGCCGTGCCGTCGCTTGCGGACCATGCGCACACGCTGCCGCTGGAAATTCTGTCTGTTACGCCCGGAGAGCAAGCTTCTTTCACCTTTATCAATCACGGGGACATCGACATCACCACCGCCTCCTTCCGCACCCGCGGATACACGGAGGACGGAAGTGTTGTCTACTTTTTTACCGCAGATCTGGCCGAAGGCGGAAAAGTCTATATGGATCTGACCCGATTTGACGGGTTCATCGGTCCCATGCTTCATCCGGAGAAATCCGCCGCCGTGGAGGTTTCCGATGGATATCAGGCCATCTTCTCGGACGTGCTGGAGGTGGCGGTGCAGCAATATACCACCCTCGACGGAAGAACCTACCGGATTCCGGAATCCCAGCTCTGCTGGTTCTCCTCCAAAGACGGCTATCCCGAAGGCACCGTGCTCGCCTTTGACTACGATTATCCGGACCGATCCGTGTTCCAGAAAAGCTACAGCTTCGGCCTGGGGCTCAGCATCGACCGGATCTATCCGGAGCTGGCGGCCAGGCATGGTCTGACCCGATCCGGCTATCTGGTGACCGCCGTCAGCGGCGGACTGCTGGCCGCGTTCGATGTGCGGGAGGGCGATTTGATCTGGGCCCTGAACGGGTTGCAGATCATTGACGATCCCTGTGCCCTGGAAAAGGCGAAGGCCGCTCTCACGGACGGAACAGACATGGTGCTGTCGATTCTGCGGGACGGGGAGGAAATCACTGTAACGGTTCCGCCGTCTGCGCTGGAGGCAAACAAAGAATAACTTCCATGACGCTTTGGATCCGGCCTGCCCATGGCCCGGGCGGAGCATTATAACGTTCGAATCCACCTGCCCATGAGCAGGCGAACACAGTGTAAATCCGACACCATAACAAAACGCGGGAGCATTTTCTCCCGCGTTTTGTTGTACCCATATCCTGTTACGCGATCGGCTCAAAGTCCAGGTCAGTCAGGAATTCAATCGCCTTCTGCACCTGTTCATCGGTCACATGATCCTCGGCCGCTTCATCGCCGGGCTCCAGTATGAACTCAATGCAGTATCCCTTGTAAACCGTGAAGACCGAAACCCAATCCGTGGTATCCTCGATCTCCTTCGCCACCAGCAGCTTGGTTCCCAGTCCGGTTTCCGTATAGGTGATGTCCACCACATCCTGCTCCCGGAAGGTATCCTCGATCGCCGCCAGCTGCTCATCCGTAGCATCGTTCAGCCGCTCCAGCGTGGACAGATCCGTATCGGAATAGAAGACATGCAGCTCCATCTTCGGCTTGGTTTTATCTTCGCACTGGATGCTGGCCACCAGGTAGCCGCTGTCGCTGCTCACCTGGAAAATCTGCACCATATAGCCTTCCGGCAGTTTGGCCTTCAGGGTAAATTTGCCGTGCACGGTAATAGAGCCCAGATCCACCTTGTCCGCGGTCGCGGTTTCCGCGACAGCCGTGGTAATCCCCAGCAGCATCACCAGGCAAAGCAGCATGGAAATGATCTTTTTCATGATGTTGATCCTCCGTTCATCCATTTTCTGTGTTCAAAGGGGACACGCTGTTTCTGTTCCGCCGGACCATCAGCGGGCCGAGGTCAGGCTCTTGACGATGTATCCCACCACACCCGTGGCCTCATCGCGAACCTGATACCAGCCCCTGGTTTCGCCCAGGACGGTCAGCGCATTGTTGGCATAAACCCGGTAATACTCCTTGCCGTACTGCACGGGAGCCAGCCGGAAATTCACAAAACCGGAAGCCCGTTTCGGCGCGGGGTAAATCGTGTAGGAATTGCTCACCTGCTTATAGGTCTTCAGCTCGCCGGTCAGGCTGTCCATGGCCTTTTCCTTGTCGGACACGCCGGGCGTAATCGCGCCGCCGCCGGGAGCACGCTGGTTGGTGGACAGGAACTCGCTCTTCACATAAGCCACATCCGAGCCCCAGTAAATCACAGCCCAGTTGTTGTCCAGGAATTCCTTCACCTCTACCTGCGTCCCAATGGGCGCCTGGGTAATGACCGTGGCTGATCCGGCGGCCGTAGACGGCTCGGTGCGAACGTTCACCGTTCTGCCGGTGGGCGCATACAGATACATGTATACAGCGTCGGCAGACGCAGCAGTCATGAATACCGTCAGCGCCAACATCAGCGCCAGCGCCAGGGATAGGATACGTTTGCTCATCTCGTTTTCCTCCTCTTTGATTCCGTTCAGGGTTTCCCCCGGGCCTTTTTCAAGTCGCTTCAAGTATATCACGAAACACAGCGGGATTTCATTCCCCGGAAAGAATTTTCTGAAAAATCTTTCCGAACCCCACCGGGTTTCATCAGGGTATACGCGGAAAAACACACCGTGGCAGTGAGCCGGAAAACTTTTCCGGCCTGCCCATGGCATGGCCTTTCCCAGCCAAAAGCCGGGACGATTTCGCGCCCCGGCTTATCGGATGGAATCTCTGCCCGTTGTCATCCGACTTTTTCGCCGGATTTCGCTGTTACTCTTCGGGCTTTTCCTCGGCCTTTTCTTCCGTCTTGCCGCCCGCTTCGGAGGTGATCTCCATGGTCATGCCGAAGCTGACGTGCTCGTCCGGGGTAAAGTCGATATACACCCGATAGCTGACCTCCTCGGTGTCCTCCTCGGCCAGAGCGGAAATCCGTTTCACCGTTCCGGTGTATTTCCTGCTTTCGTCGACAGCCAGTTCCAGGGTAACCGTATCCCCGATTCCAAGATCCTTCAGATCATCAGCGGCGATCACAGCCTCGACGCGCATGCCGCTGAGAGGATAGATTTTCATGAGGGTCGCACCCTTTGAAACAGTGCTTCCGGGCTCAGCGGATACCTCCGCCACCACGCCGGCTTCCCCGGTTTTGATCTCAGTGCCGGTCATCTGATAGCCGTCCCAGGTTCCCTCCAGGGTCTCCAGGAGCAGGTCTCCCTTTTTCACCGTATCTCCGTCCTTCACGGCCACGGAAACCACGGCGCCCGTCGCGCTGATCGCCGCGGGGCCGACCCGGCTGATGGAACCTCCGCCGATGCGCTGTTCGGTGGTATGCGCCTCATCCCGGTAGATATACACCGAATCTCCCACGACAAAGCTGCCGTCTGTCACGGTGACCGTGTAGCTGCTGCCGTCCATGGCAGTGATGCATCCCACGCCGGTGCGGGTCTTGGCGCTGCGGCACTGGAGATAAACCGTTTCTCCCACATGCACCAGGGTGGTCTCCACAGAACTGTAGGCCTTGTTCGTGCTGGCGCTGACGGTATAAAGGGTCGTCCCCTCCAGATACATCACAGCCCCGTAGTTTGTCACGGCTTCTTCTGCGTCATCGCCCGGCTGCACAAAGATGCCCGTGATCTTGCCGTCCTGCGGCGCATAGAACTTCTGTGTTTTCAGCACCGCCAGCACATCCCCCGCGGAAGCCATCATTCCCTTTTCCGCGTTCACGCTTTCCACGGTGCCGCCGATCGGTGCGTAGATATTCACCGTCGTTCCCGCCGTCACGGTACCGGTCGCGTTCAGCGTATCCGCCATCGCCGCACCGGCTGCCAGACACAGCACCAATCCCAGAACCACTGCCTTCATCCATTTGCCCTTCATGTTCTTTCCTCCGTTCTTTTTTTGTCGTTTTTGGTTTTTTCCTTCCGTCCTTATACCGCTCGCAGCGCGTCAATGGGATTCAGCCGACTGGCCTTCCGGGCCGGCGCCCAGCCGAAGATGATCCCTACCGCCGCTGAGAATCCAACGCCGAGCAGAACCGCACCGCCGTTGAACACAAAGGAGGTTCCCAGCACATGACACAGGATATAGCTGAGAATCAATCCCAACGCCGCGCCGCACAGCCCGCCGAAGAGGGAAAGCATGAAGCTTTCCAGCAGGAACTGGCTCTGAATCTGCCAGGGAATCGCCCCCAGCGCCTTCTTCAGGCCGATTTCCGCGGTACGCTCGGTCACAGTGGTCAGCATCATATTCATGATTCCGATCCCGCCAACCAGCAGCGCAATACTCGCGATGCCTGCCAGAAGGCCCGACATCATGGTGGTCATGGTTTCCATGCTTTCCTCAATGCTCTCCATGGAAGCGATGGAATAGCAGTCCTCCTCATAATCGAAGATCACATCCATGGCATCTCCGATTTCCGTCTTGGCCGCCGCGGAATCCGCCCCTTCCTTCAGATACACCGTGAAGCTGTTCACCTCATCGCTGTTGTTCACCTTCAGCCCCGTGGTATAGGGAATGATCACATCCGGCGATCCGTTAAAGGCCGAGGCAACTCCGCCGCCGCTGTCCTCTTCATACCGGCCGACGATGGTAAAGGGCAGGCCTGCCACATTCAGGGTTTCCCCGACGGGATTTTTGCCCAGGAAGAATGTGTCCACCACGTTCTGACTGATCACGCAGACATAGCTGTGATTGTCGTCGTCCACAAAGTTCAGCGTCCTTCCCTGGACGATCAGGTCCTCGTTGACCTGGAAGTAATAGGCGTTCCGTCCGGCCACGCTGAAGCCGGTCTGAACATTCCGGCCATAGCTGACCCGGCCCATCAGGCTCACCGTCGGCACCACCCCGTCCACGGAATCCAGGGCGGAAATCTTACTCAGATCCTCCGGCGTCATGCCGGTTTTCGAGTCACTGCCGGTCACGGACACAGTCAGTGTCCCCGCGCCGAGATTGGAGATGCTGGAGGAAATTGTCCCGCTGACGCCGGTCACGGTAGTGATCAGGGTGATCACCGCCATGACGCCGATCATGATCCCCAGCAGGGTCAGGAAGGAGCGTACTTTGTTTCCCCGGATATTGTCCAGCGCCATCCGGATGCTCTCGCCCCACATGACCAGGTTGGTGCGAATCCGCTTACGCACTTCCAAGCCCTCCTTCCGTGATCTCCCCATCGATGATATGCACGACCCTCCGGGCATGGCGGGCGATGTTCAGATCATGGGTGATCATGATAATCGTCCGGTGTTCATCGTTCAGCTCCTGAAACAGCTCCATGATCTGGGCGCCGGTCTTCTGATCCAGGGCGCCGGTGGGCTCGTCCGCCAGGAGGATGCTGGGGTTACAGACCATGGCCCGGGCAATCGCGACACGTTGCTGCTGGCCGCCGGAAAGCTGGCTGGGCAGATGATCCATCCGATCGCTGAGCCCGACCCGCTCCAGCATGACCTCCGCCCGCGCCTTGCGTTCCCGGGGACGGATACCCGCGTAGATCAGGGGAAGCTCCACATTCTTACGGGCGTTCAGCCGAGGCAGCAACTGACTGTTCTGAAAGATGAAACCGATCTCGCGGTTTCGCAGCTCCGCCAGCTCCTCCTCATCCATATCCTCTGTATTCCGGCCCCGCAGGATGTATTCCCCTGCCGTGGGCGTATCCAGGCATCCGATGATATTCATCAGGGTACTCTTCCCACTGCCTGAAGGTCCCAGCACGGACAGGTAATCTCCTTCCGCCAGATCCAGATTGATCTTCTTCAGCACATGGACGCTTTCTCCCGCCAGCGGATAATCCTTGTCAATCCCCCGCATCCGGAAAAATACTTCGCCGTCCATATCAGTTCCCTCTCGATCCGCCGCCCTGGCCGTTGCTGTTCTGCGTCCGGGAAGGTCTGGAAGAGCCATCCCTGCCGCTGCCATAGCCGCTGGGCATCCCGCTGGGGCGGTTCACCTGCTGCGACCCAAACATGCTGCTGAACAGGGACGCCAGTCCGCCGCTTTCCTGAGTCTTTTCCGCAACCTTATAGACCGTCTCTCCGTCGCTCAGGCCTTCCTTGATTTCCACATAGTTCCCGTTGGAAACTCCGACCGTCACCGGCGTTTCCACCATGCTGCCGTCCTCCGCCTGCTTATAGACATAGGCGGTGTTGTCTCGGGCCGTGCTCAGGGCGTCCATCTTCAGCACGATCACATTGTTGGCCTCTTCCTGCGGCACGGTCACCGTCGCCTGCATGCCCGGATAGATGTTCTTCGTTGCAGCGGTATCCACATAGATCGTCGCGGTATAATACGCTACGTTATTCCCGCTGTAGGTGGAATAATCAATCTTATCAATGGTCTCCTCAAAGTTCGCGTCGGCGGAACTGACCGCCACCCGGCAGCTCTGCCCAACCGCCACGGAGCCGATATCGCTCTCGCCGATCCGGACGGAAACCCGCATGTGATCGAAATCCGCCAGGGTCATCAGGGTCGCGCCGGAAGCCACTTCGTCGCCTTTGGCCACATCCACTGTGCTCACCGTACCGCTGAAATCCGCCGTCAGCGTATCCCCGCCGCTCAGGCGAATCAGTTTATCCCCTTTTTCCACCTTGTCGCCGGCATTCACATACACTTCCTTCACCTTCTGATCACCGGAGGCGGTATAGGTCTTGCTGTTCACCAGCTGCATGCTTCCGGTAAAATTCAGGCTGTTGGAAATGGTTCCGACGCTGGCCGTATAAGGATCGTAGGTCACCTGGTAATCTGCCCGCAGCTTGCTGTATACAACCCAGCCGACCACGCCCAGCACCGTCAGGATCACCACCGTCCAGATAATACGCCGAATGAGACTCCGCCGGCTTTTTTTCTTTCTCTTCATCCCGGCCGTACTTTCCGCTTCCGTATGCACTTCCTGCTTTTCTGCACCGGTCGTGCTTTCCGTTTCCAGATGCGCTTCCCGCTTCTCCGTGTCGGCCGTGCCTTCCGCTTCCGTATGCGCTTCCCGCTGTTCTGCGCCGGTCGCAGGCTTTCTCTCTTTCATCATCCCCGCGCCCATGACGCCCGTTGCTTCGCTCACTGAAGAAGCCTCCCTTCCTTCGTTTGCTGTTATCTTATTCCGGAAAGTTTAAATAAACCTTAAGAATTCTGTGAACATTCTGTGAAAAAAACCGCTCCCTCTTCAGTAAAGGGAACGGTTTAATAGCTCAAATGGGTTTCATTCGTTTGGAAAACGGTCCGGTGAGCCCCGCTGCAGGAATGAATCCTTCAGGATGGCCCCCGATCAAATGACGGCTATCAGTCTGCGGTATAGTATTTCTCCCCTGTTTTCATCAGATACCTATGCGCTATGACACAGCCGACGGCCAGAATCGCGGCCATGGCGGCAACATAGGCCCAGGTGTCCATTTTCAGGGGCACGATGAACAGATAGCTCAATCCACCCAGCAATGCCAGCAGCGCCAGACCGATCAGCATGCCCAGGAGCACCCCGACATTCTGCTTCACGGCTTCCTGCTCCGTCAGCCAGTCCAGCCGAGGATGCTTCACATCCCGCGCCAGCGCCAGGCAGGACAGGATATAGGTAAACAGCAGGCATAAACCACAGGCCAGCAGCGCTTCCGTCGCCACAGCGGGAAACAGGATCACCAGCGCCACGCCGGTCAGCAGGATCCCGATCACCGTCAGCCCATATCCCACCAGCAGCTTGGACAGCAGGTGGGTCCTGACTGACACAGGCAGTCCCAGCATGAAGGCATGGCCTCTGCCCTCCCGGGTCACACTGGTGGCCAGCGCAGGGTTCATGTCCCCCATGAAGGCCACAAACGCGGAGATCGCCGCCACGCACAGAACTCCGGGCATCTGGGACAGAAGCGTCTGGAGGCTCTCGCCGCCGTCCGTCATATTCCGTCCGATAAACATGCCCATCAGCACAACCATCAGTGCAGGCATCAGGCAGACGGGCAGGATATTGGTGGCATAGGCGGGAACCCGTAAAATCTGTCTGATCTCCCGTTTCACCAGCGCCATCAGAGCACTGCCGCTGCCGGAGAAGGCACCCTTTTGAATTCCTTTCTTTCCTACGGCTGTCGGCGCTTCCGCCTGCAGCAGGGACAGCTTCCGATATCGGAAGCCCAGCAGGATAATCAGCAGAACGAAGGCGGCCAGATTGGCTACGGCGAACAGCGCCAGCTGATCCCATTCACCCAGCAGGCCCCGTGAACCCCATCCCGCGGGCGGGAAAATCCGGCTGAAGCCCTGGATCCGCGAGGCATTGGACGAAATGAAGGTCGCCAGCATATCTCCGCCGGCTCCCGCGTTCCCCGCCATCCCGCCGAAGGTCATGGACACATAGAAATAGGCAACCATCAACGCCAGCCCGCCCACGGTCATGATCGCTTCCCGATGGCGCAGCAGCACGGAGGCCCGAACCAGCAGCGTTGCCAGCAGCGCTCCGATGCACACAGGAATCATCGGAGCAAACAGCCACACCAGCACCATGCGCACATAAAACAGCGCATCCTGACCCGTTCGAATGCCGAAAAGAATACACGCCGGCAGCAGAATCAGGGCGTTGATCCCCGTTTCGGAAATCCACACCTGCGTCATCTTCGCAGCCAGCAGCGTATGCTGTTTCACCGGCAGGGCCGCCAGAAACACCGAGTCACGTCCCAGATACAGGGTGTTCATGACGCTGAAGAAGGACATGACCAGCGTGCCGACGGTAGAAACCATCACAGCCCCGATCACCAGAAGATCCGCCATGCCATAGGGCGGCTGTCCCATTTTCATCAGCAGGTCAATGGTCTTGGTTTCAAGGAAGAACAGCATTCCCCCCAGATAAAGCAGCAGGAACGCATAAAGCGCTGTCCGGCCAATCTGCCGTTTCCGCTGTTTGGGATCGAGGCTCTTCCAGTTTTTCGGCTTCAGGTCAGAATACCGGGAAAGCAACTGAAGCCGAAGCAGCGCGAAAAAAGCAGTCATTTCGCCTCGCCTCCGTCGTTTCCGTCCTCCGTGTCCGTCAGCTCCAGGAAGAGGTCTTCCAGACTGGCGTCAGCCTCGCTGGACCGCAGTTCCTCCAGGGTTCCCAAAGCACGCAGGGATCCTTCCGCGATAATGCCGATGCGCGTGCACAGCTTCTCTGCCACCTCCAGCACGTGTGTGGAGAAAAACACGGTGTTTCCTTCCCTGCAATGACGCATCATCTCTTCCTTTAAAAGATGCGCCGCCCTGGGATCCAGTCCGCCCAGGGGTTCATCCAGAATCCAGACAGGCGGATTGTGAATCAGGGCGCCGATGACCACCAGCTTCTGCTTCATGCCCTTGGAATAGGAGCGAATCTGATTGTTGATCGCGTCCTCCAGGGAGAAAAGATTCAGGTATTTTTCGATATGCGCCTTTCGGCGAGCCGTGTCCACCTGATAAATATCCGCCATGAAGTTCAGATATTCCATCCCTGTCAGCCGGTCATAGAGATCATTCCCGTCCGGCACAAACCCAATCAGCCTCTGGGCCGCCAGCCGATCCTGATCCATCCGATGGCCCGCTATGGTCACGGTTCCCTCGTCCGGAGAAAGAATCCCTGTCATCAGCTTGATGGTACTGGTTTTTCCGGCGCCGTTCGGGCCGATGAATCCAAACAGTTCCCCGCCTTCCACGTGCAGCGTCAGATTGTCCACGGCTTTTTTATTGCCCTTGGAATAGGTTTTCGTAACCCCTTGCAGTTGAATCATACAGCAGGATCTCCTTCTTTTGGGGCCGCCGCGAGCACCCTCAGGTGCCTGCCTTCCGGCCCATTCGTTTGATCGCGAAGTCATCATAGCACAGTTGACCGTACAAATAAAGTCCTTTTCTTTGCAAAACAGCACCGCATATTCTGCGGTGCTGTAAGAATTAAACGGGTTTATTCTTCGGTTTCAGGTTATTCCGAGATGTCCGCGTTCTCCGTCGTATCCGTGGTTTCGCCTGTTTCCG
>CADBLV010000166.1 GCA_902795555.1 uncultured Eubacteriales bacterium
TATGAATATCCGTTCTTTTCCGCCCATTCGTTTTTAAGCAGTCTGTACTCGAGCCGAGTCTTCATTTTTCCGTCATGCCACTCATAATCCGGGCGCTCTGCTTCTTTGATCAAGCCATTTTTCTGCATGACTCTTTCTGAACCAATGTTTTCCGCAAGGCAGCCGGTTGTAACACGATACACATTACCCGCTGTAAATGCATATTCCAATACTTTTTTCAGCGCTTCGGACGTGTATCCGTTACCCCAGAATCGGGGATAGGTGAAATATCCCAGGTGGACCATCTTCCCGGCCGGGGTTTCATCGGTGACCGTGTATCCGATGCTTCCGACCTGTTCATGACTGTCTTTCAATTCCATATGAAAAAAATAATACTTTCGGTCTGCACGCTTCATATCATCAAGAACATACGTGAAATCAGTCCTTGCATCATCTATGGATTTCAGTTTGATATCCTGCAGATAATACATCGTCTGATCATCTGTTTTCAGTTTGCAGTATGCCTCAAAATCACTTTCAGTAAAATCTCTCAGAATAAGCCGTTCTGTTTCCAGGCGTATGGCTTTCTTTGTTTTATCCGGCAAGGAAAAGAAACTCTTTCCTTTGTCATATGCTTTCTGAAGATTGATATCCCAGTTTTTTTCACGGAGTTCGTTTTCTCTTGAAGTATTATCGAATACAACAAATTCCGTTTGCCTGGCCCGTCCGAACAGCCTGTCGCCCAACATTACTTTTTTCATGCTGTCCAGCAGGCCGAATTGCTCGAGCCGTTCAATTGGGTTGCCTGCAGAACAAAGGATGATTGCTTTGTCGAGTTCCTTCATGGTCTTTTCCCCGTATGCGAATCCAAAGGACCATACTCTGTCAAACCAGCCCACCAGCTTTGCCGGCGCTTCTGTCCAGAATACCGGATAGATGAAAGCGATCGCATCCGCCGAATTGATCTTTTCCTGTTCGGCAAGTACATCATCGGCGATATCCGGTGTGTTCCTGTAGTACGCATCCCTGAGATATTCCTGTTCTGTCATCGTCGGATCAAAATCCATCTTATACAAATCAGACAGAATATACTCATTCCCGGAATCCACAATGCCTTTGATAAAAGCATCGCACATATGCTTTGTAAAAGAATCATATGATGGATGACAATAAACAATCAGTACCTTCATGCCACAAGTTCGCACTCCTTTTCATCTATCCATTCTGTTTCACCCGACAATAATCTCCGCTTCATCAGGTATGTCCCGGATGAGCAT
Source organism: uncultured Eubacteriales bacterium (assembly GCA_902795555.1). The sequence continues at coordinate 1,257 of CADBLV010000166.1, forward strand.
ACGGCTTTGCCCTTGACCAGACTTGCCTCTTTGTTTTATATGGCATGCGCCTGTTACTTTTTCTTTTGTTTAGGGGCGGGCAGTTCGTCATACATTCCTGTTACCAGCTCTGTCAGGAATTCCCGGTTGTCTACATTGTCCACCAGCAGCATCTCTTTAGCGCCTTCATAGGGAAGCTCCCTGTCAGCATCTGGCATCATGGCCAATGCTGATTTTGTCGGTTTGACCAGAAACCGGTCATCGTAAATGCCGCCGAAGATCCTGCCGTTTATGTACAGGATGTATTCTCCCATCATCTGTTTTGATGTAATACCGTTTAACCCGGAAAGCTGTTCCAGGATAAAATCCAGATATTCTTTACTCGATGCCACTTTCATCACCTCACAATCCTTTGATGGCTGTCCCGCCATCGTCCCATATCATACCATAGAAAACCAAAAAGGGAAAAACCTGCAGATATCGAAAAATGGACTCTGCAGGTCGTCAGAAAATTGCGGAGCCTGATCAGACTCCGCGTCGAATAATTTCCATATGTTTAATGATTGAACAGCGGTTCCAGCACATCGGCGTTTTCCTGCAGTGCTTTCAGCACCCAGACGCTCCAATGACGTGCATTCGTATCGTTGTCACCGAACACATAGTCTTCCTGACCGTAGTCAATGACATCGAAGCCGGGAGTTGCCTTGCTCGCGCCCTTGGTCCGATAAGCTGCCGCGTCCGCCAGGGAAAAGGAGACCTTGCCTTCTTCGTCCAGCGTGACCCAGGAGGTCAGATCGGTTCCGGAAGCGGATTCACCGGTTCCGTTGGCGGTCTGCTTTTCGGCTTCCGGTTTAGTTACTGTCACAGCATTTTCCACATATTTTCCGTACATTTCATCCACATACAGGGCCAGGGAATCACCCAGGATCTCGCCGGGAACATGACCGCCGTCCCATTGCCATTCGATCACGGCGTCAACTCCGGCATTCAGCGCTTTGATCTGGATATTCAGGGAGTTCATCATGGAGATATCGCCTTCGGAAGCGCCGCAGACAATCCGCATCCAGGCGGGGTTTTCTGTTCCTTCCGCCCCGATATAATTCAGCGGATTGTACAGGTTCACAATGTTTTTCCCAAAGGCATCCCCTGCTTCGATCTCAGCGATATCAGCCTCATACGCGGCGACCATCTCCGCATAGCTGCTGTAGTTGCCGGAATCCGTTTTGCTGCCGGTGGCCTGTGTTGTTCCCGCATCCGGGGTTCCTACCGTCATTTCATCCCCGGTGCCTTCGGTACCTGCATTCCCGGTCATATCTGAAGGAGCGCCGCTGCCCTGGAATTCACCCATGCCGCCGTCCGGAGGCGTTCCTCCGGGGCCTTCACCGGAGAAATCTCCGCCGGGGAAGCCTCCCCTGTCTCCTCCGGGACCGCCCATGCCGCCGTGCCCGCCCATACTGCTGCCGGACCTGGTGTAACGTCCTTCGATGAAAGCTGCGGCTTTCTCCTGTACAGTCATGGCTGCAACGGCTTCATCCGTCAGCGCGTTGCCGTCAGCATCAAACCATGTCCAGCCATCCGCGTAATCCAGGTTGTCCACGTACCATTGCAGATTCTCAATAAATTCGGCCAGATACAGATCCAGATAGGTTCCGCCGTAGCCGTTGGTATCGGCATACTTTTCTGTATCGTATTCGATGGTAAGCGCAACGGTGCTGTTCAGTGCTCCGTCTCCGTCCAGGTCAAAACCGACCTTCGCTTCCTCCACGTTCAGGTTTTGTCCGTTAATGTATTCCATATATTCCTGAGAGAGGAATCCGGCCAGCGCTTTCTGGAAATCGGTGTTGAAGGTATAGTCAAGATTCAGGGTGTATTCAAAAGCCATCGCCATATCGGCCTCATACAGGGAAGTGATGGCGGAATAAGCCACACAGCCCCAGGCACCGTCTGAAAGCTCTACGTCCTCACCGCCTATGTTCACTGTTGTGCAGTAACTGCCGTCCGCGTTCCTGTAAACGCCGACTGCGCCGACCTCGATCTGGTAATCATAGAAATCGGGATTGTTGGAGGTAGCCGCAAACATGGCCGCATGGGCACCGCCGCCGCTGCCGCCGGTAGAAACCCAGTAATCTACACTGCCGGGCAGGTTGCCCAGCAAGATGTTGTACTTCACAAAACGGGCTGCCGCTTTCTGGTCCACCAGGCAGGATGGAGCGTCACCGGTATAAACGGTTTCACCGGCGTCATTGGTATAGCTGTCCTGCTTGCCGCGGTTTCCGCAGGCAACATTGATATAGCCATCCGCAGCAAAAGCGGAGGATGCTGTGGTATTGCTGCTGTTGCCGTAGCCTGCCGCACCGGTGTTCAGGATGACCGGAGCGGTGGCTGCGGTGTAGACCTGCCCGTTGGTACTGGTAACCGTCGCTTCATAATCAATAACCAGCGAACCTTTAACAGCATCGGCTGCGTTTTCAGCCGTTACGTCCGCCGTTCCGTCCCCGTCTGTATCAATGCCGGTCACATAAGCTCCGGGAACGCAGACGGAGACACCTTCCTCGTTTTCGATCACGGGTTTTGTGACCGCGGTAACAATGGACAGCGTCCAGGCATCCGAGCCGGAATTATAGGTCCATTCCTGGTCCATATTCTGAAGATTCAGAGCATATTCGATTGCTTCCTTTTCGGAAACAGTGCCCTCGTCCGCCAAACTGACAGCGGATATGATCATCAAACAGATTGCAAGAAGGAGTACAAGCGTTTTTTTCACGGGAAACCCTCCTCAAAATGATCGTCAGAATCATCTGACAGTTCCATTGTACACAGAAACCTTGAAAGAAGATTGAAAAGCCTTATCCAATAATCTTTTCCATGTAGATCATATTATACCAGCGGTCAAATTTTTTTCCGCAGCGGTGGAATGTTCCGATCTTCGTAAATCCCATATGCTTATGGAACTGTTCACTGTTGTGTGTCAGATATTCATCCTCAGTGATTGGATCGCCGATACAGGCATACAGATTCAGGAAACCCAATTCCCGGAGGTTGACTTCCAGAGCTTCATACAGTTTTCTTCCGTATCCGTGTCCCTTTGCGTTGTGATCCAGATAAATACTCAGTTCACAGCAGTGGGAATATGCCGCGCGGCTGTGGAAGGGACCTGCGTAGGCATAACCCTGAATCACTCCATCCTCTTCAAGAACAAGATACGGAAAGCGTTCCAGTGTGTTGGTGATCCGATACCTGAATTCAGCCAAAGAAGGCGTCACGTATTCATAGGTAATGGCAGTATTCTCCACATACCAGGAATAGATCTCCAGCAAACGTACCGCGTCTGCCGTTGTCGCGCTTCGAATAATCATGGTTCCTCCTGATTGATGCAACAGAAAAATTAAAAAACTATTTGAAAAGCCCGGGAGGCTTCCCGGTTCCAATGATAGCATATCCCGGTGGATTTTTCAGATAAATTTTCACCTCGGGCATGGACGCCATACGGCGTTCTCGCGGAGATATAGGACTCAGACAACTCCCTGTTTTCCGAAAGCAGACGGACAGTCAGCGGTTCCTGCAGATGGTTTTCAATATACTCCATGCAGCGGGTAACAGGACGGGAAAAGACTTCTTTTCGCCGGATCGCCTGCATCCGGGTGGTATAGTTCTTCCCTTTATGAAGAAAAAAAGATTGTTCGCACTTCTTCGATTATAGTATAATCTGTCCTGAAAGTGATTCCCTTTTTTCGGATTGGCTGAAAGAATGTATGTCACCTCACCGCTGCCGGCGGTACCCGGAAGGATGGGATAGATCGGAGGGGAAAAGGATGAAGCGGTTCATAATCATGGCAACGGTTCTGCTGCTGACGGCGATGGCCTGGAATGTGGCAATGGCGGAGAAAGCACTTCATCCGGTGATTGTAATCAGCGAAGTGATGGCCAGCAATGATTCGGTCGCTACTTATCCGAAAGCGGGATATACCGACTGGGTCGAGATCTTCAATTCCGGAGATGCTGCCGTGGATCTGAGCGGATGGGGGTTGAGCGACAATCCGGAAA
>CADBLV010000167.1 GCA_902795555.1 uncultured Eubacteriales bacterium
AATCTGGCCAAAGGGACAGGGTGTCGCGGTTAGTCCATATAATAAAAACTGGTATCTGATCCAGATACAGGATGAGAATATTTGTGGATTTGCATGGAAAGGATCTGTATCTATCTCACCTTTGCCAACAGTTCAGCCAGATAAGCAGCAGGTCGACGAATCAAAGTACATATCTGCCAGCAAGGCAAAATCCATTGCGGAAAAAGCTCTGAAAAAGTATCCTGGTTTCAACGCCAAAGCTTTAGTATGCAGCCAGGACACAGCCCTCTCGACTGATGGCATACGAGGCCCCATGTTTCGTTTCAACTACTCAAATAAAAAGGGGCAGTATGTCTATGCAGCATATGTGCATGCGTATACAGGAGAATTGCTATACACAGGCGACTATTCAGACTTTGCAGATCAGCAAGATACTTCGGACCTGAGGACCGCACCACCAAAGACTACACAGGATCCACAATGGTGGTACGATGATGACGGAAATGTAGTATGGGCTGAAGAGACACCAAAGCCTTCGGAAGAAACAGATATTGGTCAAAGTTCAGCACGCTCAATATCAGACCGTTATTTGTCTGCAAAATATCCGCGCTTTTCACAAATGAGCTTTTCCAGAGTAAACTGCCGTCATACAATCGATCCAACAGAGACCGCTGGATTCCAAGTACCTTACTATCAGTTTGACTATTTTGTCAACGATGGATCGGGCGATTCGACTTCTGAACAGTTAGCGTTCTCATGTATCGTTAATGCGTATACAAGAGAAATAGAGTATTCCTCTGCTGCTTCCCTGGGTGAAGAAAACGGATAATACAGTAAACAAATCCATACTTTCTGTTTGGGATTAACTGAAGTTGTGGGAGCTGCCAGTACTGTTTTTTGAGCTTCACTTAAACAATGAGCAATGTAAAACCACACGCTCGCCTGAAGCAGTATGGATATCACTGGGGTGTGTCCGAAAGAAAAAATCAAGTGGAAGCAGGAATATATGACAAGCGTCTGGAAAATGTGATATGTTGATCGGCTGAAAGCAACTGGTATACGGATGGAAAGTATACCTATCCGACCAAGGATGCACTGCTTTTGTTTTCTGACTGAGCATATGTCGAATCCAGAAGGCCTGGATGTTGTGGACAGTCGTGGGCAGTAGGACTGCTGGCTTTCCCGACTGAGACACCGGCAGGAAGCCCGGTGAACCGTTAACCGGGTTTGCTCGAATCGAATTCGAATCAGGGGAACAAAAGTCCATCGAAGGGGGAACGGGATTGATCATTTATTTCGCACCGATGGAAGGCGTTACGGACGGCATCCTGCGGCAGGTTCACAATAAGATCTTCGGGGGAATCGACGTATACTGTCTGCCGTTTCACAAGCTGACGCAGTCCCTGTCTCTGCTGACCCGGGAGGAGCGGGACGTTGCCCCGGAGGAAAACGAGGGCCTGAATGTGCTACCCCAGGCGCTGACACGGGATCCGGAACAGCTGTCCGCCTGGCTGTACTATATCAGCGAATGCGGTTATGCCCGTGCGGATCTGAACCTCGGCTGCCCGTCCCCGACGGTGACTAAACGGGGACGGGGCAGCGGCATGCTTCGCGATCGGGATTACCTGCGGTCTTTTCTGGATCGCCTGTATTCAAACACGCTTCCTGTATCGCTTTCCGTCAAAACCCGGATCGGATATGAAAGCGCGGAAGAATGGCCGGAACTGGCGGAATTGCTTGCGGCTTACCCCTTTGATCATGTGACGATCCACGGCCGGACGACAAAGGATCAATATACCGGCTCGGTTCATCTGGGAGCCTTTGAACTTGCGCTGCAGAAGGGAATACCGCATCCGGTCTGGAACGGAGATCTGCGGACGCCGGAGGACGTGCATGGGCTTATGACGCGCTGCCCGGGAACCGAGGCTGTGATGATCGGCCGCGGCCTGCTGGCCGATCCGGCCCTTGCACGCCGGATCCGGGGAGGAAAAGAAGCAGGCAAAGAGGAACTGAAAGCCTGGTATACGGCGCTTTATGAAGGATGGAAGAACCGATTCCATGAAACAATCGCTCTGGGAAGAATCAAAAAACTGATGGAATGGCCCAGCGAGGGCGACATCCGACGGAAGCGGCTGCTGCGGAGAGCCGGAGATATTGAAAGTTGTATCAGCGCGATGATCGGGGAGTGAACGAATCGTTAAGGTTCAGCGCCATCGGGCCTGCGCTGTTCAGTGTTCTTGCGATGGGAATGATGCCTTCCACGCTCAGGGTTCTAACCGGGGGCTTCAGCCCACAGATTCCGTTGAATTTCGCGCAGGCGGTAATGGAATGGCAGGTGTCTGTTCCGACGGCCATCGAAACGATTTATAGATATCCTTTTTCAGCAGAAATCTTTGTCCGTCATCCCTGAATACAGAATACCCCGACCGCTCATAAAAGCGCATCGCCGATGTATTTGTTTTCTCCACATGCAGGATGACCGCCCGGCTGCCGATCTGCTCTGCGTATGATTCCGCATCGCGGATCAGAGCTGAGCCGATTCCTTTGTTTCGATATGCTGCTGTGACTGAAAAGTCGTCCAGATAGATATGGTCCACCGGATCATGATAAACCTCCACGGACAGGAAGGCGACCACCTGACTGTCTTCGGCAACATAGATCCTATCCGGGCTTTCGCTCCAGAATCTGGCCAGGTCTCCGTCTCCGTAACCTTTCACATCATCCGTATGGTATATCGTCCGCAGCATTTCCAGAAACAGTTCACGGATCTTGTTTTCATCTGCCGGGACAGCGGTTCTGATTCTGTATTTCATCTTTATCCTCAGTCTCTGGGGTCCTTGTCATAGTAAATACCATTCTCAATCTTCCAGCCGCATATCAAACGCTTTCTTGGACGTTCCATTGAAACCTTTACTTTCATAGAAGCGGTGCGCTTCCGTCCGGAACATTCTTATCTCTCCCGGATACTTCAGTTTTCTTCCAGGATTCGGAATCCTTCTCTGTAATCCTGCCCCAGAATCTCTTGGGCTTTCGCAAAATCATTCTTTGCGTGAAGCCGGTCCTGTACCTTCAGGAACTCCTTTTTCCCATGCTTCCGGATGTACAGCGCCTGGGCCTTCGCCGCATTCGCACCGTCGTTGGACGAAACATAAAAACCTTTCTCGCAGGATTCCAGACCGTCGCATTCA
>CADBLV010000168.1 GCA_902795555.1 uncultured Eubacteriales bacterium
ACCGACGGGCGGGAAGTCACCATGATTCTGCAGTATGAAAACGCTCTGCTGGCCAGCATTTATCTGATGGCGGACGGGGAATGACCCACGCCGTCCTATCAACCACTTCAGGGGGAAAGCCTGTGACCATTGATCTGACCTGCCCGGCGGAAATCTTTCGGATCGACCTGCCGACGGATGCACTGCCGGCGGCAACGCTGCTGCTGTACAATCTGAGCGACCGGGTCATCTCCTCCGCGGAAGTCACCCTGCTGCTGTCCGGAGAGGGAGAGGGAGAACAGGAAAAGGTGGTTTACCGGGGACGCGCGCTGAACGGCCGGCCGCATTCCACCTTCCCGATGTCCGTTCCCTGCACGGCGGATTCCGCGTTTCACAGCGCCGAGGCGGTCATCGACAAGGTGTGGTTCGCGGATAACGAAGTGTGGCGCCGGAATCCGGACAGCGCGGTGACATACATCCCCAATCAGCTGCCCCTTTCTCCTCAGCTGACCGCGCTGAAATTCGTTGCCGGCGAAACCGCCGTCGGGTTTCCCAGCCAGCAGGAAGGCCTCTGGGTATGTATCTGCGGCCGGCCGAACCCGGACACGGAATCCCTCTGTGCCAGATGCCGCCGGGAAAAGAACTACATCTTTGCCCGATACAATCAGGAGGCCGTGGAAGCGCAGCTCAGCCAGAAGGAACGCCAGCTGGAGCTGAACACGCGAAACGCCCGGGAAGATACCTCCCGCCTGCAGCGCATGCGGGAAGAAGCATACAATCAAAAAAGGAATACCCGTCTCAGGCGTCTGCGCCTTTTTGGGCTTGCCCTGCTGGGCCTTGGCATGATTGCGGCCGCGGTTCTTTTCGGCGCCCCCGGCGTCCGTCTCCTGAGTGCAAACGATGCCCTGCGAAACGGCCGCCTCCCGGAAGCGGAGGAGGCCTACCGATCCCTCGGATCCTTTGGAAATGCCCGGGAACAACTGGATTACGTTCGCTTTCTGACGGCCCAAAAAACCGTTCAGGACAGCGAAGACCCTGAAACCCTGACGGCAGCGGCCGAAGCGCTTCGCGGCATGACCGGCCGCGCGGAGGCGCAGGACGAGGCAGACGAAGCGGAGAAAAAAGCGGCAAAGGCCTGGCTCAACGCCGGAAACTGGGCCGCGGCCCGGGAGGCTGCCCTGCGCATGCGGGAAGAAGCATCCGGAAGGCAGGAGCTGCTTCAGGACTGCGTGTTTGCCCAGGCTCAGGAGCTGCTGGATCAAAAGGCGTTTACACAGGCGGAAGCGCTGTTTCGGGAGCTGGGGACCTATCGGGACGCGGATCGGTTCGCGGCGGCCTGCGTCTACGAGCCGACCCTTCAGCTGATTGAGGACGGCAGCTATGACGAGGCCATCGAGGCGCTGACCGCCATCAGCCCCTATCAGGATACTCCCGCCCTCATCCGGAAATGCCATTATCTGAAAGGCATGATGTTCGAAAAGGAGGGGGATTCCGTCCGGGCTGCCGAGGAATATCTTCTGGCGGAGGACTGGGACGATGCCCGGGAAAAGGCCGTGCGCATGGTCTGGGATCAGGCGGAAGCCGCCCTGGCCGCCGGGGATCTCTCCAAAGCCGCCTCCCTGTATGCCGCCATTCCGGATGATCCTCAGGCTCAGGAAAAATCCTGGTATTGCCTGGTTCGGATGGCAGAAAAAAGCGTAAAGGACACGGAATACCTCCGGGCGCTGGATCTGCTCTCCGGCGTTCCCGACAGCTATGAAGGCGCGGATGCGTTGCGCCGGAAGAGCGCCTATTTCGCCGCGCAAACCGCCCTTGGCCGCGGAGATGAGGAATCGGCGATTTCCCTGCTGGAAAGCGCCGGAGACTATCAGGATGCCCGGGCGCAGCTGGAATCCATCCTGGTTCCGCGGGCTGCTGACCTGCTGGATCAGGGGGATGCGGCCGGAGCGGAAGCGATCATCCGCCGCCTGCCGGAAGGAGAAGCCCGGGAACAGCTGGAAAGCCGTCTGGCGGATCTTTCATCGGCCGGGGACGCGGCTGAAAATCCTGAAGAGGAGGCTTCCGGAAAGCCGGTTGAGGACACGGCTGAAAATCCCGTGGAAGAGGCTTCCGG
>CADBLV010000169.1 GCA_902795555.1 uncultured Eubacteriales bacterium
TTCACAATCGTCGAAAGCCGTTCTTCCTCCGCTCTGCGCTTTTCCTCTCCCAGCGTTTTGGAAGGAAGCGTGTGCAGAATCGCCCGATTGTCCGTGTTCAGGAGAAGATCCGCCGCCAGACGATCCAGCTCGCCGTTTTCGAGCATTTCCCGGAGTTCCCGCACAGCGGACTCGTTTTCCAGGTTTTCCCGCGGATCTCCTCCGAAGATCCAGTCCCCCGTGCATCGGATGGCCCGGGAAATGCCCTGGGGTTCGTCCTCCTCCCGCAGATGGAAGATAAAGCGGTTCATGGAAGCCTCCGCCGCGTCCCGGTCCAGGCCTTCTCTTGCGATGGACTTTCCGGTTTGCGTAAGCAGGGTCATCAGCTCCGCTTCCTTCCCGTCGGTCACATTTTCCGCATGAATTGTCACCCAGGATTGCAGAGAGTCGTCGTCTATGGAAATGCTCAGATCCTGGGCCAGGCCCTTTTCCAGCACCGCGCGCTTCAGCGGGGATTCATTGTTCCCGGTCAGCACGTCCGCGATAATGCCCAGCGCGTCATTTTTTGCCCGATCCCGCCAGGTGCCCGTAAGCTTCGCAATGCTCAGATGTCCGCGGTTCTTCGCGTCCTGATCCTGCGCAAGCTCATAGAAAATGGTTTTCTCAGAGGAAGTCGCCTCCTGCATCCGATAAACAGGCAGTTCTTCCCGCCGGTCAAACTCCCTCAGCACGCCGTCGATCAGATCGAGCATCTCTTCGATCGGAACAGCCCCGTCCAGATAGATGAGGGCGTTGGAAGGATGATAAAAGCGGTGATAGGTCTCCCGGAATTGTTCAAAGGTCAGATCGGGAATCGCCTCGGGGTCGCCCCCGCTGTTGAACCCATAGCAGGTGTCCGGAAACAGTTGCTTCATGATCTGGCGGTCAATCAGCGTGTCCGTGTCACTCATGGCGCCCTTCATTTCGTTAAACACCACGCCCTTATAGGCCGGCTTTCCCTCTTCGTCCCGGTCGATATGCCATCCTTCCTGATAAAACCGTTTCGGATCGTGAATCACCCTGGGATGGAAAACCGCGTCCAGATATACGCCCGTCAGGTTCAGAAGATCCCGGGGATTCCGGCTGGCCACGGGATACATGGTCATGTCCGAAAAGGTCATGGCGTTCAGAAAGGTGTTCATGCTGCTTTTCATCAGTTCCACAAACGGTTCCTTCACAGGATACTTCGCGCTTCCGCAAAGCACGCTGTGCTCCAGAATGTGGAAAACCCCGGTGTTGTCCTCCGGCAGCGTCCGGAAACCGATGGAAAACACCATGTTTTCCGCGCCGTTGTCCAGCCAGAACAGCTCCGCGCCTGTTTTCGTATGAATCATCCGGATGCAGCGTCCGTGCAATTCCCTGCTGTCGCTCACGGAGACCGTCTCAAATCCGTGCCCGGCCAAATGCTTTTCCGTCAATGCGTTTCTCCCCTTCTTCCAAGCGAATGTATCGATGGAATCCATTGTATCCCATTCGCGCCGCTTGTCAAGGGTTGAGGTTTCCCGCGGACATCTTTGATTGTATGCTCCGCTCCCTGGATGTCTCCGCCGGAAAAAAAGGATTTTCGTTCCCTCGCGTTGTATTTATTGTATAGATCTCTGTTCAGAAGGGGGAGATGGGTATGACCATCCGGGAAAGGCAGGAACAGCTGGAATTCTCGTTCCTGGCCCCCTATGCCACCCGGTCCGCCGAGTCCGCCGGCCGGGAGCATCCCGTTTCTCCCTGCGATCTGAGAACGGATTTTCAAAGGGACCGGGACCGGATTATCCATTGCAAGTCCTTCCGCAGGCTGAAGTTTAAAACGCAGGTTTTCCTTTCTCCTGAAGGGGATCATTACAGGACGCGTCTCACGCACACCCTGGAGGTCGCTCAGGTGGCGCGTACCCTGGCCCGCGCCCTCCGCCTGAATGAGGATCTGACGGAAGCCATCGCCCTGGGGCATGATCTGGGGCACACGCCCTTTGGGCACATCGGCGAACGCACGCTGAACGATCTGCTTCCCGACGGTTTCCGGCATAACGAGCAAAGCCTCCGGGTGGTGGATCTCCTGGAAAACGGCGGTCAGGGCCTGAATCTCACTTCCGAGGTGCGCAGCGGCATCCTCCGGCATTCCGGTTCCCTCCTGCCCGAAACCCCGGAGGCGGAGTGTGTGCGCCGGGCAGACAGGATCGCTTACCTCAATCACGATCTGGACGACGCCCTCCGGGCCGGCATCCTCAAGCCCTTCGAGCTTCCGGCGGATTGTCTGAAGGTCCTGGGCCGTTCCCACGGAGAGCGCATCAACACGATGATCACCGATATCGTTCAGGAAAGCGCCGGAAAGCCGCATCTGTTCATGAGCCCCCTGGTGCAGGAGGTCACGGACGGTCTGCGGGAATTCATGTTCGCCCGGGTATACCGGAACGGCTGGCGCGATCCCGAAGAGCAGCGCTGCGATTATGTCCTGCGCCGTCTGTTCGAGCATTACTGCGCTCATCCCGGAGAAATGCCCGAGGAGTTCGTCCTCATTGGGTATCGGGACGGAATTGAACGCAGCGTCTGCGATTTCCTCTCCTGTATGACCGACCGGTATGCCACCCGCGCCTTCACCGATCTGTTTGTTCCTTCCTCCTTTCAGGCGTTCTGACCGTTCCGGGCTTTCCGAAGCGCCGGGTCTCCCCTGATGATCCCATAAGAACAGGTGACGCACACATGGCTTCCAAATATCCCACAGCCTGGATGGACGAGCTTCGCTCCCGTTCTGATATCGTGCAGATTGTCTCCGGCTATGTCAGCCTGAAAAAAAACGGTCGGCGGCATCTGGGGCTCTGTCCCTTTCACAGTGAAAAAACCGCCTCCTTCTCCGTGGACGGAGAACGTCAGCTCTTCTATTGCTTCGGCTGCAAGGCCGGCGGAGATGTGATCACGTTCGTGATGAACATCGAGCGGCTCTCTTTTCCCGAAGCGGTGGAAATGCTGGCAGAACGGGCCCATCTGCCCGTCCCGGAACTGGAGGAAGATCCGGAGTATGAGCGCCGCCGTTCGCAGAAAGAGCGCCTGCTGGAGGCCAACCGGCAGGTCGCGCGGTTCTATCACGATCTGCTCTATCGCCCGGAGGGAGCCGCCTCTCTGGCCTATCTGAAAAAGCGCGGCCTCTCCGCCGGGATCATCACGAAGTTCGGTCTCGGGGCATCGCCGGACAGCTGGACATCCCTTTCGGATCATCTGCTTTCCCAGGGCTTTACCCTCGAAGAGCTCTCGCTGGCCGGCCTCACGTATGTCAGCGCCGATCGGGCTGGGCCTAAGCCCCGCTATCATGATGTCTTCCGTTCCCGGGCCATGTTTCCCATCATCGATGCCCACAGAAATGTCATTGCCTTCGGCGGTCGCCTGCTCACAGCTCAGAAAGAGCAGAAATACCTGAACACGTCGGACACCCCCGTGTTCAACAAGCGGTTCAATATCTACGCCGCCAATCTTCTCCGTCAGCAGCGGAATCTGGAGCGGGTCATCCTGGTGGAAGGATATATGGACGTAGTCTCCCTTGCTCAGTTCGGCATCGAAGGCGTCTGCGCCACCCTGGGAACAGCCTTCACCAATGAGCAGGCCCGCCTGATGCACCGCTTCGCCCCCCAGGTGTATCTGGCCTACGATGGGGATGCCGCAGGTCAGCGGGCCATTCTTCGCGGCCTGTCCATCCTGGAGCAGGAGGGCATCCCCTGCCGCGTGATCGATTTTCCGGATGGGCTGGATCCGGATGAGTTCATCCGCCGGGACGGAGCAGAAGCCTTTCGCGCCCTGCCCCTCCTCAGCCCCACGGCCTACCGGCTTCGCCGTCTGAAAGAAGGATACAATCTGGCGGATCCCGAAAAGCGCATGGAATTCGCCCGGGAGGCGGTAAAGCTCCTTTCGAATCTCGATCCGGTGGAAAGAGAAACATACCTTCGCAGCCTGTCCGTTGAAACCGGATTTGACCGGGAAATTCTCCTGGATCAGCTTCGCCGGGTCGCCCCTCCGGAAGAGGATCATCCCGACGGCGCCCGCGAAAAATCGTCGCCCCGTCCCGTGTCCCGTCGCTTCCGCGAAGCCCCTCCTTCCGAGGAAACGGTGGCCCAGGAGCGCCTGATCGGCATCCTCGCCTCGGGACAAATCCCGAAAGATCTCGTGGAAGAAAAGGATTTTGGGGATGACGAGTTGAAATCATTATATGTGAATCTGAAATCCGGCATGAGCGTTCAGGAGCTCGTCTCCTCCGCGCCGGACGATTCCTCCCGGTCCAGGTTCGCGCGGATCCTGATGGCGCCCCCTGCCCGGGATACGGATGAACTGATTGCCATGGCCAACGATTGCGTCCGCCGTCTCCGCAGGCGTAAGCTGCAGGCCCGGCTGGATGAACTGATGAAGCAGGTCTCTCAGGCATCCGGCCCGGAAAAAGACGCGCTGACCCGGGAAGCGCAGGAGATCGCCCGAAAGCTGAACAGCTGATGAAAAAGGCCCTCCGTGATGTGACGAGTGATGCAAGAAAAAAGGAGAGGATTTACGTTGTCGCTTCTTTCCCCCGAAAACAGGCAGGCTAAGCTGAACGAGCTCTATGAATTCGGCAAATCCAAGGGAACGCTCACCTACAAGGAGATCATGGATCGTCTGCTTGAATTGCAAATGGATTCCGATCAGCTGGATCATGTCCTTGAAACCCTGGATGCCTACGGGGTTTCCGTGGTGAATGATTCCGGCGCCGCGGATTCCATCGCGGATGATCTGGCCGCCGATCAGGCTGCGGCCGCCGGCGAGGATACGCCCCCGGAGGATCTCGATCTGTCCGTTCCCGAAGGGATCAGCATTGATGATCCTGTGCGGATGTACCTCAAAGAGATCGGCAAAGTTCCCCTGCTCACGGCCGAGGAGGAAATTGAAATCGCCAAGCGTCTGGAGGAAGGCGATGAATCAGCCAAGCAGAAGCTGGCGGAGGCCAACCTGCGCCTGGTCGTTTCGATCGCCAAGCGGTATGTGGGCCGCGGGATGCTCTTCCTGGACCTGATTCAGGAAGGCAATCTCGGTCTCATCAAAGCCGTGGAAAAGTTTGACTATCGAAAAGGCTTCAAGTTCTCCACCTATGCCACCTGGTGGATCCGTCAGGCGATCACCCGGGCCATCGCCGATCAGGCGAGGACGATCCGCATTCCCGTGCACATGGTGGAA
>CADBLV010000170.1 GCA_902795555.1 uncultured Eubacteriales bacterium
AAAAAAAGGGCGATTTTTCCTTTTTTGAAAATCAAAGCAAAATGATGGTATTCCGGAGAATGGAACTTTTCGGAACACAGGAACCTGAGAATTGTCTTGCGCCAATCTTCATTATTCAGTCATCCTTTCATTACAGTCACGAAAAAAGCCCTGGGGTACCCGTAAGGTTTTCTCGATCCTTTTTTGCTGAGTATATCATATCATAAAGAGCCTACTGGAATCCAGTGGAATTTACTGTTAATTTACTATCCATTTTCGGCATCCGCACCGCCCTTAGCGCTCTGGTATGTACCTTGTATATGGTAGGCTTTTTCTTTGTTTTGTGGTAGGATATAGGAAGCAAACGGCGCATCCTACGGAGCAGGAAGGACAGAGACAAAATCACGGCCGTCTGAAAGCTCTGAAGCAGCTTGCGAAATTTCAGTTTGACGAGGGATACGATGATGTATACAGCCATTGTTTATTATTCCAACCACCACGGCAACACCAAAAAACTGCTGGATGCGATCTCGGCCGCGGAAGAAGTGACGCTGATTGATGTAACAAAGCAGCCGAATGCCGATCTGACTTTCTTCGATCGCATCGGGTTCGCCTCCGGGATCTACTTCAGTAACTTTGCCAAGCAGCTTCTGTCCTTCGCGTCGGAGCATCTGCCGGAGGGCAAAGATGTGTTCTATATTTACACCCACGGTGCGCCGGTTGGTGGATTCCTGAAAGGCATCCGTGAAATCTCGGAAAAGAAGCATTGCCGGGAATTAGGAGCATATCACTGTCTGGGTTTCGACACCTTTGG
This sequence comes from uncultured Eubacteriales bacterium, assembly GCA_902795555.1. The sequence goes on from CADBLV010000170.1 coordinate 794, forward strand.
CCCGTTCAGACTCGTGGGCGGCATCGCAAAGGGTCATCCGACAGAAGAAGAAATCGCCGACGCTGTGAAGTTCTACCGCGAACTGTGAGAAGATACCGAAAGCCCATGATATCACAGGAATCTTGTCAATTTTGTGTTTTTTGTTCGATTTTCCGATATGAAAAAACCACGGAATCGGCAAATTTTGCTTTTCCCGTGGTTTTTCTGTCAGTTCTTCTGTTCGGATGCAGGAGGTGTCACACCCTTTTCCTGCTCTTTCCGCTTCCCCGGCTTGCCGAGCAGCTGGCCCAGCAGTGTCACGATGCCGGTGAAGGCAACTCCGCCGCCGCCCACCGTGGACACGACCGAAGGATCCCAGGGGATAAAAGCGACCGCCAGACCCACCGCGACAGCCGCTGCCTGAAGAATCTGAAACGGCGGCTTATAATGGTATTTCATCATCCGCCGCAGCGTAAATCCGCTGTACAGCACGATCAGGCCGCCCAGGATATAATGGAGATACTGCCCCGCCAGCTCCTTTCCGAACAGCAGGAACATGCCGCCGGCCCCGATCGCGCCGTCCAGCACGCAATGCCCCGTTTTCGAGGTCTTGGAGGATTCCTTGTCGGTCACCTGTAGGGCTATCCCGACCGCCCCCATGACCACCAGGATAATCCCCATGATCGTCAGGGAAGATGCCTTGTCCACGATGATCCAGATGCCAAGTGCCGACATGATCGCCGGGGAAATATACCGTTTGATTCTTTTCATGGGATATCGTTCTCCTTCCGGAATGGTTGATCATACTGATCTTCGATAAAAACGACCTGTCGTTTTTATAGCACCAAAGGTGCGTCGAAGATCGCATGAGAGGGGATCAAAACAGTTTGAATTTCCCAACCAGCATGTCGAACACGCACCGGGGAAGGTCCAGCACAAAGTCCGCCGCGTGGATCAGGATGGTGGTCCACATGGATTTCAGCAGCGTCCACAGCTCTTCGCTGCCCATGTCGCCCACCTCATGCACGCTTTGGGATTCGATCATCTGCAGCGGCTGCCCCTGCATTCGCTCCAGCCGGATGCCCAGCAGGGTTTTATCAAGGCCCAGCAGGTCAATCCGCGTGTCGCTGGTCAGGTTGACGCCATCTCCCTTTTCCCGGTCGATGGTAATCTTCAACCCGTTTATTTTCGCAAACTCCGGGTCTGTAATCAGCCCTTCCAGCTCCGGTTCGTTCATCAGGACGGTCAGCTCCGGAAAGTTCAGCACCATCATCAGCATCTGTCCCTGATCATCCTCATACAGATCCAGGGTGGTCTCCCCATGCATGGCGCGGAAAAGCGTACGGATAAAGCTGTCCGTAATCACCTGACGGCCGATCCGCAGACGGCCGCTTTTCAGTTCCGTGTTGATCACGGGGATGCTGCCCAGCTTGTTCAGAGCGGAATCCACCAGCGCGTACAGATCCTCCTCCGCCAGCTGATAATGATGCGCCAAGGCAGCTCCGGGACATTCGGCATTTTCCCTGTCCAGCAGGCGTTCCTCTGTTGCGGAGGCATATTTGGTGAGAATCATCAGATAAGGCGTCAGGTCCAGGCCGTCCAGAGACAGATCGCTTTCTCTGCTGCCTTCCAGCCTGGCCAGAAGATTCCCGGCCCGGACAGCCAGCCCGTCCACCTTTTCCAGGCTTTCTCCTTTCAGGACGTTCAGATCGGCCAGCACCTGAACAAGCGTCCGGAAGAAATCCACAATCTGATCCTTCCGAAGCTTCAGGATATTTTTCCCCAGCAGGGAGCAGGCCAGGCTGTATTCTCCCTCGTCGGAATCCCGTGCAATCAGCGTAAAGGCGACCTTTCCCTCCGAAATCAGCTCAATCTGATACAGATTCTCTGTTTCAAAGTTCTGCCGCGTCATTCGGATCTGCACGGCGTCCAGCAGTTCGGTCAGCACAGCGGAGCCTTCGCCCTCCAGAGCAGTGCCCGGTTGGAAGGTGTACAGATAAGCAACGGGAATGCTCTCGGCGATTCCGGCCGCGGGCAGCAGCAACGCAAGGATCAGCAGCAGCGTCAGAATTCTTTTCATGCTTTGTCTTCCTCCGTTCATTCGTGGGCTTTGTAGATCAGCATCAGCAGCGCCCCGTCATCGTTGGAATGTCCTTCGATGCGAATGGGGAAGTCATAGCCGTTCTCAAAGATCAGATTCAGGCTGTCGTTCCCGACCGCCGCGTCGCAGTGGATCGGAAGATAGCTGGCGCCGTTGCCGCCGTGGGGCCGCCGATAGGAAATATGAATCTTCGGCAGCTGAATCAGAACGTTATACAGCGTGCTGGATACCTGGCAGGTGCCGCCGCCGTATCCCGGAACGGTTTTCCCGTCGATCATGACCGGGGCCGGCTGATATCCCTTGGAGCGGTTGTAAGGGCCCATAATCTTATTGGCGTTGAACTGCTGTCCGGGCTGCAGCACGCCGGAAATCAGTTCACATCCCCGCTTGATGTTATGGATCCGGCTTTTATTGCTGTCGGTCTGCACCATCTTGTAATAGCTGGTATAGGCGGCGATGGGGCTGTCGGGATAGAGCTCCTCGTCCGTAGGGGCCACGGGAATCAGATCCTTCAGCTCATCCGGATCGATATAGCCGTAGCTCCGCATATAGTTTACGATGGCCCATCCCTCATAGAACTGCCAGATGCTGATCCGGCTGCCTGGCTTCAGAATCACCCAGTTGTTCCCGTCGTCCCCTTCTGTCGCGGTTTTGTCCATGGTTTTGCGGACATGGCAGGCCGTGGCGCAGGTGGCGATGTAGGTATGCTTCTGGGCGTTAAAAGGTGGCGTGTTCTCAGGGTCCACAGCTTCAATCGTGCTCTTGGCCATGTATTCGCGTTTCACATAGCCGATGGCGCCGTTGTCCCGCCGGACGATCATCCACTGAAGGCCCACATACAGGATATCTTCATACACCGCCCCGCTGGCATAGTCCACGCTGTTCTCCCGGGAGGCTTCCTTCTTGGAATACAGGCCGCCGAATTTAGCCAGCTGCTGGCCCCGGTACAGGGCGGGGGATTTCTTGTCAAAATCCTTCAGGGTCTTTTCTTCATATACCTTGCCCGTGACGATATACTGGCTCTCGTCCACCTCATCCAGGGCGCGGGTTTCCTGATCTTCCCGGGCAGAAACCTCCTCCTCGTCCGTCCCGATGCCGGCGGTTTCTCCCTCGATGTTTCCTTCTCCGTCCTCCGCAAAGCCGCTCGCGGCGGACAGGTACATGATGAGGCACAACAGTAAAGCAATCAAGCGTTTCATTCGCGCATCTCCCCTCCTGAAAACAAAAACGATTATCCCCGATTTTTCCTTCTCTGTCAAGCATAAGCCTGCATGCTTGTCCGGCTTCACAGATCTGTCAATGAAATCTCGACAGCTGGATCCTTTTGTGATACAATCCCGCATGAAATACAAATTTGAGCGTAAGGAAGTGATTTCCCTTGCATACCGAGTTTCTGATGGGCAACGAAGCCATTGCCCTGGGCGCTGTCGCCGCCGGTGTCAATCTGGTCTGCGGCTATCCGGGCACGCCGTCCACAGAGGTGTTGGAAACCGTCGCGAAGCGCCGGCTGGAAGGAACCTGGGTCGAATGGTCGGTCAATGAGAAAACCGCCATGGAGATGGCATCTGGCGCGGCCTATTCCGGCGCGAGAACCCTGGTGACCATGAAACAGATGGGTCTGAACGTGGCTTCCGATCCGCTGATGTGCGTGGAATACATCGGCGTTAAAGGCGGGATGGTGGTGCTGGTGGCGGATGATCCCGGCCCCATCTCCTCCCAGACGGAGCAGGACACGCGCACCTTCGCGTCCTTTTCAAAGGTGCCCGTTTTCGATCCCTCCGATCCGCAGGAAGCCTATGAGATGATTCAGGAAGCCTTTGTGCTCTCTGAAAAGTATCAGACGCCGGTGTTCCTGCGCCCCACAACCCGGGTCTCCCATGGCTACGCGGCCGTTCGGGTGTGCGATCCCGAGGAGATTCAGATCCATCCGGTGGAAGGCTTCGAGCGGGATCCGAATCGGTGGGTCATCTTTCCCCGCCTGTCCCATCGCCGCCACAGGGAGATTGAGCAGCGCAACGCGGACCTGCGGGATGTGTTCTCCGACAACCCCCGAAACCGGATCGATCCGGAAAGCGGGGACATGGTCTCCTGCCGCAGAGGTGTGATCTCTGGCGGCATCAGCTGGACCTACGCCATGGAGGCCCGGAAAAAGCTCGGAGATGTCCGGATCATGAAGGTGTCTACGCCCTTCCCCTTCCCGGAAAAGAAGGCCCTGGCCTTCCTGGAGGGGCTGGACGAGGTGCTCTGCCTGGAAGAGCTGGATCCGGTGATTGAGCGGGAGCTGATTTTCCTTTGCGGAAAGTATCAGTTAAAAACAAAAATCTTCGGAAAGCTCACCGGTCATGCGGCCGCCGCCGGGGAAAACACCCGGGACACCGTGCTTTCCGCGATGGCCGCCTTCCTTGAGAAAGAATACGAGCTTCCGAAGCGATCCGCCCCGCCTTCCCTGCCGGTCCGGCCCCCGGT
>CADBLV010000171.1 GCA_902795555.1 uncultured Eubacteriales bacterium
CATGGTGAGCGTGTTCATGGACAACCTGAGCAATGTGTACAACACCTATATGCCGCGGATCGTGTTCGGCATGAACGATGATCCGGAAGCGCTGGTCGCGGAATTCCGTCAGGCGCTGCAGGATGCCGACATTGAAATGGTGATGACCGAGATTCAGAGCCAGCTGGACGCTGTGTATAAGAAATAATTCAAATCGGATAAATGATCATTTCCGGGGGGATGCCCGAGAAGACCGGCGGCGGGCCGGAGGGCATCCCCCCTTCGTATGCGGGGAGGCGAGGAATTGAAAACCTGTCTGGCAATCGACATCGGCGCTTCTTCCGGCCGTCATATTCTGGGATGGCAGGAAGGGGAAGAGCTCAGGACCAAGGAGGTTTACCGGTTTCCGAACGGGGTTACGGAGACGGAGAACCATCTGATATGGAATATGGAGGCACTGGAGGGACATGTGCGGAGGGGCATTGAGGAAGCGCTGCGGCAGTGCCCGGAGATCGCCAGCCTGTCCATCGACACCTGGGGGGTGGATTATGTCCTGATGCGGGGGGATGAACCCATTCTCCCCTGCTATGCCTATCGGGACGGACGAACAGAAGAGGCGATTTCGCAGGTTCATGCCCGGATGCCCTTTCCGGAGCTGTATCGGAGAACGGGAATTCAGTTCCAGCCCTTTAACACGGTTTATCAGCTTTTTGCGGATCAGCTGGCTGGCCGGCTTGACGAGGCTACGGATTTCCTCCTGATCCCGGAATATCTGATGTATCGCCTGACGGGCGTGAAAAGTCACGAGTATACCAATGCGACCACCGGCGGCATGGTCAGCGCGGAAACGGGGGAATATGACCGGGACATCATTCGGGCCCTGTCTTTGCCGGAGCGCCTGTTTCATCCCCTGCAGAGACCGGGAACGCCGGTGGGAACCTACAGAGGCATTCCGGTGGTGCTCTGCGCGACCCATGACACGGGCAGCGCCGTGGAGGGGATTCCGATGGAGGGAAACGAGCTTTATCTTTCCAGCGGAACCTGGAGCCTGCTGGGCGTGAAAACGCCCAAACCGATTACGGACGAAAACAGCCGCCTCGCGAATTATTCGAACGAGGGCGGCGTGGGATACAATCGATATCTGAAGAACATCATGGGGATGTGGGTAGTGAACCGGCTGCGGGAGGAACTTTGCCCCGGCAGGCCCTGGGAGGAGATCACCCGGGAGGCGGAGGAGAATCATTTTGACCACATCGTGGATGTGAACGCGGCGGTCTTTCTGGCTCCGGAAAGCATGAAGGCAGCCTTTGACACCGTGCTTCCGCATCCGCCCAAATGCACTGCCGGTTATTTCCGATGCGCCTACCGTTCTCTGGCCAAGAGCTATGCCCGGGCGATCGGCGAGCTGGAACACAACACCGGCGAAACGTATGCCAGGCTGTATATTGTGGGCGGCGGCGCGAAAAACGGATTCCTGAACCGCCTCACGGAGGAAGAAACCGGGAAGCAGGTGATTGCCCTGCCGATGGAGGCCACGGCTATCGGAAACCTGCTGATCCAGCTGAAGTCCCTGCCCGGTTGAAGGCGGACAGGGTACGGATCAAAAAGACGAATTAACGAACAGGGACAAAATCAAACATCAGAAGGAGGAAAAAGGATGAGTTACGAAGAGGCCAGAAAACGATATGCGGATCGGGGCGTGGATACGGAAGCTGCGCTGGAAACCCTGAAAAAGGTGCCTGTCAGCCTCCATTGCTGGCAGGGGGACGATGTCAGGGGGTTTGACACGGATCCCTCCAAGCCGCTGACCGGCGGGATTCAAACCACCGGCAATTATCCCGGCCGCGCCCGGAATCCGGAGGAATTGATGAAGGATCTGGACCTGGTGCTGAGCCTGATTCCCGGCTCGCCGAAGATGAACCTTCATGCCAGCTACGCGATTTTTGAGCCCGGCGACTGGGCAGATCGGGATCGCCTGGAGCCCCGGCATTTTCAGAAGTGGGTCGATTATTGCAAAGAACGGGGCCTGGGGTGCGACTTTAATCCGACCTTCTTCAGCCACCCCAAATGCGATCCCCTGACCCTGTCCTCTCCGAACGATGAAACCCGGAAGTTCTGGATTGATCACGGGAAGGCGTGCATCCGAATCAGCACCTATCTGGCAGAACAGCTGGGTCAGCCCTGCGTGATGAACATCTGGACCGGGGACGGCTTCAAGGATATCCCCGCGGACCGGATGGGTCCCCGGATTCGTTATCGGGAAGCCATTGATGAAATTCTCAGCGAGCCTTTTGATTTCAGGCAGGTGAAGCCCTGCATCGAAAGCAAGGTTTTCGGCATCGGGGTGGAGGCCTACACGGTGGGCAGCGCGGAATTTGCCCTCAGCTACGCCGCCATGAACAGGGACAGGTGCATTCCTCTGATGGATAACGGGCATTATCATCCGACGGAGGTAGTCAGCGACAAAATCCCAGCCCTCCTGACATTCTTCCCGGAAATCGCCCTGCATGTGACCCGGCCGATCCGCTGGGACAGCGATCACGTGGTGCTCTTTGACGATGAGACGAAGGAAATCGCCCGGGAAATCGTCCGCTGCGGCGGCCTGGAGGGCAGGGTGAATATCGCCCTGGATTACTTCGATGCTTCCATCAATCGTATCGGAGCCTACCTCGTTGGTACACGTGCCACTCAGAAGTGTATCCTGCAAGCCCTGCTTGA
>CADBLV010000172.1 GCA_902795555.1 uncultured Eubacteriales bacterium
CGGAAAAACTGCTTCATCATGATTTTGTCCATCCCGATGGCGCTTCCGGCCACCCCCGTAGACGTATAGGGAAGATTCGCCATCTCCAGCAGTCCCTGCAGGGTGCCGTCCTCCCCGTTGAGCCCATGCATCACGATCACAAATACGTCGATCCGCGCCGCGATGACCGTTTTTTCCTTCCGGAACAGACCGCCCTCCGTTTCCGTGGCCAGCAGAGCTCCCGATCCAGCGGTCAGATCCAGATGCACTTTCCGGATCCCTTCCCGGTTCGGATTGAAATGCTGAAAAGTCTTGATCTCCTTCAGCGGTTCACCCGTATACCACTGGCCGTGTTCATCAATGTACACCGGGATCACGTCATATTTCTCCGCGTTCGCGTGATGCATCATCTGCACGGCGCTGATGATTGACACCTCCCGCTCACAGCTTCTGCTTCCGAAAATCACTCCCAGCTGTTTCCTGCCCATCCCGTCTTTGCTCCTCTCTGTGAACTGCGCTGTCACGCCTGTCATTGAATCCGGTCGATTCTATGGGTTTCGCTCCCGCGATCGACCGTCCCGAACAGGTGATGTCCCGCTCATGCGTGTTTCCGCGCGGTGATTCGTTTCCCGTTCGCCCGCGCCGGGCCCGTTCATCCCCGGACCGGCACGTGTTCATGACTCGTCATAATTATCCGGCAGATCGTTCTCAAACAGAATCACATCGCCGCTTCCCGCTTCCCGGCCGATCCAGTCCGCCGCCTCCTGCAGGCTCCCCATCACCAAAATCTTCTCTTTCGGAAATCCCTGCTTCTCGAGTCCCTTCCGAATCGCTTCGCTCCGCTTTTTCCCGATCAGAATCGCCAGATCGCAGCAGGGAGCCATTTTCTCCCCGAAGGCGGTGTTCATGGCTTCTTCTTCATTTCCCAGTTCCACCATCCCCGGCGTCACCACAATCCGCCGCCCCGGGAATTCCTTCAGGGTCAGAAACGCCTGCTCCGCCCCCACGATGTTGCTGTTAAAGGCATCGTCAATCACGGTGTAAAGCCCCGGACGCGGAATCAGCTCCAGCCGGTGGGAGATCGGCTTCAGCTTCTCAATTCCCCGGCGAATCTGTTCTTCCGAAAGCCCCATCTGAGCGCATACCGCCGCGCACAGGACGATATTCCGGATATTCAGCTGTCCGAGCAGTGCCGTCTGACAGGCAATCCGTTTCCCTCCGATCACCAGGTCAAACCTGCTTCCCTCCGGCCCCGTCCGAAGGTTTTCCGCCCACACATCATCCTTTTCCGGGTCAATCCCCGCCAGGCGTTTGGGCTTTTCAGTCCTGTCATACAGCTCCCGGACCAGTCCGCCGTCGTCGGCAAAAAAGCACATCCCATCCGCCGGAATGGCTTCCACCAGTTCATATTTCGTCGAAATCACCCGTTCCAGCGTCCGGAAAGTATCCAGATGCTGAGGCCCCACAGAGGTCAGGATGCCCATCTCCGGCGACACCAGGCGGCACAGCTCCTTAATCTCCCCAACATGGCGGGCGCCCATCTCCGCCACAAACACCCGGTGTCCCGGCTCCAGGCTTCCGCGAATCACCTTGGTGACGCCCATGGGAGTGTTAAAACTCCCCGGCGTCACCAGGGTATTGTATTTCTCCTGCAGCATGGTTCCCAGAATAAATTTGACGCTGGTCTTTCCCCAGCTCCCGGTGATCCCGATTTTAATCAGGTCGGGCCGCTCCCGCAGGATCCGCTGCGCATCCCGAAAATACAGGGTCCTGATTCCCGCTTCCATCGGCGCAGCCAGTGCCGCCCCCGCCGCCGTCCAGAGCGGCAACAGCGCCGGAAACAGCAGAACCAGCCCCCGGCAAATCCGATTCCCGATCCCGTCTCCGCCGCCCAGGCAGGAGAAGAGAATCAGCAATCCCGTCATCACCGCCATCATGCACGCCGCCAGCCGCTTCACCCGGGACGTGATCACCAGCGCCTTTTTCGCCGGAACCTTTCGGGCCTTCCGGTTCAGCAGCCATCCGCATCCCAGCACAATCAGGCTCAGCAGCGTCGGCGCCAGCCATTCGTTGCTCTCCGGAATCGCCAGAATCAGGAGCACGCCCGCGACGAGATAAACGCCGTTCAGAATCACGCCCGGAAGGATTGCCTTCAGCAGATTCCGCCGGATCGTCCGGAAATACCCCTGAAACTGATAGCTTTCCAGCTGGAAGGAATGAATCAGTCCCCTGGCCGCCAGCAAACAGCTGCCCGCCAGGCACAGAATCATTATCACATTCCAGATCGTCATTTCTTTCATTCCTCCGTCAGGAAATGTCTCACAATCACATGAAACCGCGCCGCCTGCTCGAGATAGGCAAAATGGCTTCCGCCTTCCAGTTTCACCAGCCCTGCGTCCGGAATCATTTCCGCCATTTTTTCACCCATCCACATCGGGGTCTCCGTGTCCCGGTCTCCCCACAGCAGCAGCGTCGGCTGCTGAATCCGCGGATAAAGCGGGGTCAGATCCTCGTTCACAATCCGAACGAAGGTTGCCTTCATGTTCTCATCCAGCGCGTTGTAATCCCGGCTGCCGAATTTCTCCCGAATCCGCTTTTCCATTTCGGCGCCGACGGCGCTCAGCCCCGGAATCTTCCGGATCATCCCGGCCCGCCGTTTCATTCTCTGATATTTTTCCCGCTTTGCCGCGGCTTCCGGAGTATCCGGTTTGCGGATTCCCGCGGCGCCGGTGAACACCAGCTTTTCAAACCGGTCCGGATGGGCCGCCGCCATCGCTGCCGCCACACGGCACCCGAAGCTGTGCGCGATGACAGAGCAGGGAAGAAAATCCAGCTGTTCCATCAGTGTCATCAGCTGGTCCGCGTATTCATGAACACCCCAGGGCTCCGCGGGCTCGTCGCTTTCCCCGTGGCCGGGGAAATCAATCAGCAGCAGCCGACACCGGTCTTTCAGCGCCTCCGCCACCGGCCCCATCGTCCGATGGTCGCATCCCCATCCGTGCAGCAGCGCCACCCGTGGACCTGACTCCCCCACCGTCTCATACCAGATCCCGGTTTTCATGATCTCCGCTTTCATGCCTCTTCCTTCCCATCTGTCACGCGCCAGATAAACCTGCATTTCGCCTCACTGATCTGAAACTGCTCCCTCAAATCCACCGGAACGCGGCTCACGCCTTCCAGGAAGCACCCCAGTCTCCGGCACGTCTTCAGGCTCGGCGCATTGTCCGGGTCGCAGGTGATCACAACGCTCCGCTTTCCGCTCATCAGGATTTCTTCCCGAATCAGCCTGCAGGCCCGCTCCGCGTAATGATGACCCCGATACGCCGCGTCGATGTGATATCCGATATGCCCGTAGTAGTATACCGGCCGGCTTTCCCCGGTTCGATAGCTGATCTGTCCGATTTCCTTTCGTCGGTTATGAACCGTAATCGACCAGATCTGCTCCCGTCCGAACTCCAGCTCCCTGGCCGGCGGCGGAATATGAATCGGAATCAGGTCAATGATCCCGTCTGAATATTCCGCCCGAAATCGTCTCCATATCACGCCCGTCTTACACTTCCTGAACGCGAACCTGCTCCAGCAGTCGCTCAAAATCGGAGGGAATAATCAGCTGGGTTCCCGCCGTCATCACGCTGGCAGCCCCCGCCGCGATCCCGCTGCGAAATGCCTTCGCCATGCTCCCCGTCCGCTGATAGCCGAGCAGCATTCCGCCGATCATGGCGTCTCCCGCCCCGACGGTCGACTTGGTTTCCACCCGCAGCGCCGGCGCAAACAGGGTCTCCCTGGCCGAGACATACATGGCGCCCATGGGACCCATGGAAACCACCGCATGCTCCGCTCCCAGGCGAATGAAGATCAGCGCCGCGTCCCGGATGCTTCGCATCGTTCGCAGCTCCATCCCCAGCGTCCGTTCCATCTCGCGCAGATTCGGCTTAATCAGCAGGGGATGTCCTTCCCTGACGCCCAGTTCCAGCTCTTTTCCTTCCGTATCCAGAATGATTTTCTTTCCTTCCAGGGCCACCATGAGATCGCGATAGGTTCCCTCCGGACATCCCGGCGGCAGGCTCCCCGTCAGTACGACTACATCGCTCTGTGCGGTTTTCTCCTTCGCCATCGCCGTGAACCGTTCCAGCATTTCTTCGTCCAGCGCCGCGCCGGGTTCGTTGATCTCCGTCACGCCGCCGCCTTCCCTGCTGCAGATTTTCATATTTGTCCGCACGTGGCCGGGAACCGTCAGAAAATGATGCGGAATCCCCTCCGCGTCCATCAGTCTGCAAAGCTCTTCCGACCCATCCTCTCCCATCACGCCGATCGCCTGGGCCTCCAGCCCCAGCCGATGCGCCACCACAGCCACATTAATGCCCTTTCCGCCCAGATCCACCCGGGCCGATCGGGTCCGGTTGACCTGTCCCAGCTCCAGCCGGTCAACCTCCACGGTTTTATCGAAGCAAGGATTCAGGCAGATGGTCGTAATCATCCCGGTCGCCTCCAAAAAAATATTCATTATATTATACCATTGAACCCCCTCCTTCGCAAGAAAACAGAAATATTTCGTTCCGAATCCTGCCGAAGGCTGAAGATATCGTTGAAAGTAGGTGGAAATCTATGGTATAATGTCTTTCAGGAGGGGATTCCATGCAATATACATCGGATGTTCTGATCATCGGCGCCGGCATCACCGGCTGCAGTGTCGCCCGGGAGCTGAGCCGATACCGGGCCGGGGTCACTGTGATTGACCGAGGAAACGACGTCGCATCGGGAGCCACCAAGGCCAACAGCGGCATCGTGCACGCCGGATACGACGCCAAACCCGGTTCCCTGAAAGCCCGGTACAATGTGGCTGGCGCTTCTATGTACCCGGATCTTTGCGCATCGCTGGGGGTGCCCTATCGCCGGAGCGGTGCGCTGATCGTTGCCTTTTCCCAGGAGGATCGCAAAACGCTGCAAATGCTGCTGGAAAGGGGCATTGCCAACGGCGTAAAGGACATGGCGATTCTGGAGAAGGATCAGGTGCTGGCCCTGGAGCCGAATCTGAATCCGGAAATCGTGTGCGCGCTTTCCGTGCCGGGCAGCGGGCTGGTCAGCCCCTATGAGCTGGCCTTCGCTCTGGCTGACGACGCGGCGGTCAACGGCGTTCAGTTCCGCTTCCTGGAGGAAGTGTCTGCGGTGGAAAAGACGGAAGACGGCTTCCGCGTTGTGACCGGTGAGAATGAATACCGCTGCCGCGCTGTGGTCAACTGCGCCGGCGCATCCGCGGCATTCATTCATCAGCAGCTGACCGGGGAAGCCCTGCGTATGATTCATCGGCGCGGACAGTATTACCTGCTGGACCGGACAGCCTCCGGTCTGTTTTCCCAGACCATTTTTCAATGCCCGTCCGTGATGGGCAAGGGCGTGCTTGTGTCGCCCACCGTTCACGGCAACCTCCTTCTGGGGCCCACCGCGGAAGACATTGACGATCCGCTGGACACCGCCACCACCCAGTCCGGGCTGGACGATATTCTGAAAGCGGCCCGGAAAACCTGGCCCGGCCTGTCCACGCGCGCGAATATTACGAATTTCAGCGGCGTTCGGGCTCATCTGGAGACAGACGACTTCATCGTCGGGCCGGCCGAAGGCTGCCCGGGCGCCTTTGAAGCCGCGGGCATCGAGAGCCCAGGCCTGTCCTCGGCTCCGGCCATCGGCCTGGATCTGGCCGGACAGATCGCCGCTTATCTGGGAGCGGAGAAAAAAGCCTCCCTGGCGGCATACCCGATGCCGCCCAAGCCATTCCATAATATGACGGACGCGGAGCGCGCCGCTGCCTGCGAACAGGATCCGGCATACGGGACTGTGATCTGCCGGTGCGAAGTGGTGACGGAAGCGGAAATTCGCGCGGCCATCCGCCGGCCCGTAGGCGCCCACACCATTGACGGTGTCAAGCGTCGCACAAGGGCCGGCATGGGCCGCTGTCAGGGCGGATTCTGTCTGCCCCGGGTCGCTGCCATCCTGTCGGAGGAACTGGGCATCCCGCTGGAAGAGGTCCGCAAGGAGCAGCCCGGCAGCTATCTGGTGACCGGCGCCATCGGTGCGACAGAAGAAGCGAAAGGAAAGGAGGCCGCCCATGAGTCAGCAAACCATTGATCTCCTGATTATCGGAGCCGGTCCCGCGGGGCTGGCCGCCGCCATCGCCGCCCGGGAAGCCGGCATCGAGTCCATCCTGGTGCTGGAGCGTGAAAATGAGCCCGGCGGGATTCTTCGCCAATGTATCCATAACGGCTTTGGGCTTCACCGTTTCAAGGAAGAGCTGACCGGTCCGGAATATGCCTGGCGGGATATCCTGAAGGCAAAGGAGCTGGACATTCCGATCCGCTGCAGCGCCACCGTGCTCTCCGTGTCTTCCGAAAAGCAGGTCACCTATGTTTCCAGGGAGGAAGGCTTCCGGTCCGTTCAGGCCAAGGCGGTTGTTCTGGCCATGGGCTGTCGGGAACGGCCCCGGGGCGCGCTGTGCACGCCCGGGACCCGCTGCGCCGGCATCTACTCCGCCGGGACCGCCCAGCGTTTTGTCAATCTGGAAGGAATGATGCCCGGAAAGCGCATCGTGATTCTGGGCTCCGGCGATATCGGCCTGATCATGGCGCGGCGAATGAAGCTGCAGGGCGCGGAAGTGCTGGCCTGCGTGGAAATCATGCCCTATTCTTCGGGGCTGAACCGAAATATCGTTCAATGCCTGAATGATTATGACATCCCCCTGTATCTGGAGCATACAGTCACGAATATTCGCGGCCGGGAGCGGGTGGAAGGGGTTACGGTGTCCAAAGTGGACGCAAACCGCCGCCCTGTTCCCGGAACGGAAATCGAATTTGACTGCGACACTCTGCTGCTCTCCTGCGGACTGATTCCGGAAAACGAGCTCAGCCTGGGAGCGGGCGTCGCCCTGTCCCCCGTCACCTCCGGCCCTGTCGTCAATGAGAGCTTTGAAACCTCCGTTCCCGGTGTTTTCTCCTGCGGCAATGTGCTGCATGTGCACGATCTGGTCGATTTCGTCTCCGACGAAAGCTTTGCCGCCGGCCGCGCCGCGGCCGCGTATATCAGGGGACAGATCCCGCAGGGCGGTAAGGCTCTGAAGGTGCTGGACGGAGAAGGCGTCCGCGGAACGGTTCCCCAGACGATCCGGCAGGGATGCGATCATGATATTCAGCTGATGTTCCGGCCTTCCGGCGTCTTCCGGAACAGTACGGCCGTTGTCACCTGCGGCGGCGAAACCGTTCTGAAAAAGCGAGCCATGATTTTCACGCCGGGCGAAATGGTCTCCCTGACGCTGAAAGCCTCGCAGCTTGCCGAATTAAAAGCCGATTCCCTGACGATTTCGATTGAGAGGAACGCATAATGGAACAGATGATAACCTGCATCAACTGCCCGGTAGGCTGCCGGATGACCGTTTCACTGTCGGAAGACGGCGCATTTCAATCCGTTTCGGGAAACACCTGTCCCCGGGGCGAGAAATATGCCCGTCAGGAATGCACCGCGCCGGAGCGGGTCATCACGGCGGTCATTCCCGCGGAGGGTTCTCCTGTGCCGCTGTCGGTCAAAACCTGCCGGCCCATCCCCAAGGCGATGATCTTTGACATCATGGCCGAGCTGCGGAAAACGCGGGTCGCGGCGCCTGTCTCCATCGGCCAGGTCGTGCTGCCCAATGTGCTGAACACGGGCGTGGATATCGTTGCCACCCGAAATCTGTAAACGGATGGTTCCGGGGCCTCCTTTCCGAATCCCCACCGGCTGTCTGACAAAAAGGCCGCCTGCGCTCCGGAAAGCCCCCTGAAACAGGCTCTGTCGACTGTCCTGAATCATTCGCCCTGTCGACCGCCCTGAATCATTCGCCCTGTCGGCTGCCCTGAAAAATTCGCCTTGTTAATCCCGATCATATCTGGTATAATGATCGGCGATTCAGTTTGAAAGGAGACTTTGATTGATGTTTGATTCTCTGCTGGGTATTACTACCGCCCTGGCTGAAACCGCGGCGGGCACCGCTGCTACAGCCGCCACCGCCGCCACCACAGCCGCCGGAACGGCTGAAGCAGCCGGAGCAGCGGCTCAGGAAGGCAACACCTGGCTGGTGATGCTGGTCCAGTTCGCCCCCCTGGTTCTGCTTTTTGTCGTATTCTGGTTCATCCTCATCCGCCCGCAGCGGAAAAAGGATAAACAGGTGAAGGAAATGCTGAACAACCTGAAGGCCGGCGATCGGATCTGCACCATCGGCGGAATCTACGGAACGATCACAGGCATCAAGGATGACACGGTCACGCTGTCCGTAGGCCGGGATAACATGACCATGGTGGTTGCCCGCTGGGGAATCCGCAGCGTGGAAGAAGTGACCATCGAAAATGACGCCCAGGAGCTGAACTGAGCTTGCGAACGCCGCCCTGCGGCGTTCTTTTCTGTCCGCTCAGATTAAAACGGAACCCGGTTTCACGGGTTCCGTTTTCTTTCTCCGCTCCTACTCCACGACGTCAACAGGCTCTTCCCCGAAGACATTCACCAGAGACTGAATATGGGCCTGCTCGCTTTTCTCCTCCGCGGCCGCCTTTCCCTGATCACTTCCCGGCTCCGCAATCTGAAAGTGCATTTCCGTTCCGGTCAGTTCCCGGAGGATCTCCTCCAGCAGACGTTTCTCCTCCGGCATCTGCAGGGTACGAATGAACACATGCGCGGCCGGGCCTTCCTTGGGTTTCCAGATCAGCGAACCGTCCCGCACGCTTTCCCAGCTTCCCATCATCAGAACGCCGGTAAGCCTGGATCCGCGTTTTCGCAGCTGATCCATCAGGCCTTCGCCCAGCGCATGGACATTGGTCGGATCCGCGATCGGGGGAGCCTTCGGGCCGTCAGCCTCCGATGCGTCCTCCTGTGTTTTTCCGGAGGCCACCTTCCCTTTTCCACCGCTGCGGGTTCGCACGGCGCCGGAAGACAGCTCCGTCATCTTTTTTTCCAGCTCTTCAATCCGATCCAGCAGCGCCTGCGGATCGTTTTCCTTCATTTTGACGATGCACTTCAGCGCCGCGTTTTCCAGGGACAGCCGCGGGGAGGAAGCATACCGCATTTCCGTTTCCAGCCCCATGAATAATTCCATCATCTTCATCAGCCGCGTCACGGTGAAACCTTCACCCTGTCGCGCAAAATCCCGAAAATCCTCCTCCGTCAGATCCTGAAAGGAAATGTCCTTTTCAGTTCCGCAGGTCTTCACGATCAGCAGCATCCGAAAATGAGCAGCCATCTCCTTCGCGAAAACGGCCGGATCCCGCCCGTCCTGAATCAGCTCGGCAATCATTTCGAAAGCAGCGCTGATATCCTCCTGCAGCAGCGCGTCCGCAAAGCGGAAAAGGAAGGCCCGATCGCTGGTGCCCAGAATCTCGCGAACCAGGTTTTCGTCAACTTTTTGCCCATATCCCAGGCACATATCCAGCATGCTGAAAGCATCGCGCATCCCGCCTTCGGCCGCCCGGGCAATCATCATCAGCGCGCCGGGTGTGGCTTCCGTTCCGCTGTCTTCCATGGCCTCCGCCAGGCGACGCTGGATATCGTTGACAGAAAGGCGGCCGAAATCAAATCTCTGACAGCGGCTCAAAATGGTCTCCGGCAGCTTTTGCGGCTCCGTTGTGGCCAGAATGAACACGATGTGCGCCGGCGGCTCTTCCAGGGTTTTCAGCAGCGCATTGAAGGCCGAAGTGGAAAGCATATGTACTTCGTCAATGATGTATACCTTATATTTTCCGTATTGCGGAGGATATTTCACCGTCTCCCGCAGCTCGCGGATCTCTTCCACGCCGTTGTTGCTGGCCGCGTCGATTTCAATTACGTCCAGGCTTTCCTCCCGCTCCATTCGCAGGCAGTTGTCGCATACACCGCAGGGATCCCCGTTTTCCGGATGTTCACAGTTGATCGCTTTCGCGAGGATTTTCGCTGTGGAAGTCTTTCCTGTGCCCCGGGATCCGCAAAACAGATAGGCATGGGCGATCCGTCCCGTCAACACCTGATTTCTCAGTGTGCCGATCACGGCGCTCTGTCCGATCATCTGGGAAAAAGTCTTCGGCCGCCATTGGCGGTATAAAGCCTGATAGGCCATGCATCTCCCTGCCCTTCCGGTCCGGCTGCGGATTCGTCTCCTCGGATCCTGTGAAAATTATACCCTGAAACCGACCCCTTTTCAAGTAACCGCCGCTTACAGAATCAGCATCGCCATCGCCGCGGAAAAAGCCATCAGCAGCGCCAGTGAAACCGATACGGACTTCCGTTCCGCCGCGAGAAAAGCAATATATTCCCGAATCAGGGCGTTGGGCCAGAAATACCATTTGGTGGGGCTTCCCATATGATCCGCTTTCAGGCCTTCCTCCGCCGCAAGAACGCCGCTGCGGAAAACATGATAATTGGTCGTGCAGAAGGCGATTTTCGCCTCAGGATCCCTTTTCAGAATCAGTCTCCGGGAAAAGCGCATATTCTCCCTGGTATTGGTGCTCTGATCCTCCGGAAGAATCCGACCGTCCGGAATTCCCCGGCTGACCAGGTAGGCCCGCATGGATTCCGCCTCGCTGACCCGTTCGCGGGTTCCCTTTCCGCCGGAAGGAACAAAAATCGGCTGTTTCCCCGTTGTCCCGGCCTGCTGTGCTGCGAAATCAACAGCCCGGTCCACCCGCTGGCGAAGCAGCGGAAGCGGTTTTCCGTCCCGCCCGACCTGGCATCCCAGAATGATGATATAATCCCGGTCCGGAG
This sequence comes from uncultured Eubacteriales bacterium, assembly GCA_902795555.1. The sequence continues at coordinate 10,726 of CADBLV010000172.1, forward strand.
GCGGGGTGTGGCGGGCGGCCAGCCAGGCGCAAACCTGCATCCCCAGCCAGAGGCAGGTGAGGAGAACATAGACGCTGTAATAGGTGCTCGAAAGGATTTCATGCAGACGGTAATCCGCGTCGTTTTCGGAAACAAAGCCCGAGTCCAGCAGCATGGCCGCGGTGGTTCCGATGATCAGCAGGGTCAGGGCCCACACCCCCAGCAGATTTCGGGGCCGCATGCCTTCATGGCGAACCAGCGCCACATTGCTGACGGTCAGCGCGATCCCCTGGGCCAGCAGAAACGGCCAGCAGATCATCGCGAAGGAATGGGCCGCGCTGCCCAGCTGATTCCAGACATTGATCAGCGCCCCGTAGGGCGCGGCAAAGTAGTCCGCCCCGACATAAATCACCATGATGGAAATCGCGGAAACATACAGGGCCAGGCCCACGGTCAGAACCGAGCGATAGGCGCACAGCCTGTTCCTTCTCCGGGCGTCGAAATGCTGCCACAGCAGGATGCTCAGCAGCGCCAGGAAGGCCATCACCGCCGCCAGCGCCCCGTCCGATCCGGAAAAATTCCCCGTGGAATAATCCAAGGTAAAATGAAAAAGCTGCCCGACCCACAGATAGGATTCCCACTCGCTCCCTCCGGCCCGGAAAACGATCCGCTCCTCGCCCGGACGAATGCCCTCAACCGTCAGCATCACCCGGGTCCATCCACCCTCCGGGTCGTCCCGGAGCGCAACATCCGTAATCCGAACGCAGCCGTTTTCCGCCGTCGGATCAATCGTTTTGCCGGAAAGCAGGGGAATCTGATCCTGTAAAACGAGCCGTCCGTCGGCAGTCGCCACGCAAAACACCGTCACGGCGGCAGCCAGCAGAAACAGCACCGTCACGCGAAACGTCAGCGTTTTGCTCATCTCATTCTCCCTCCCTCCTCTGAGCATATCGAATCCGGCGCGCGCTGTCAATACGCAGCAAATTGATTTTCCGGCGTCTGTCTGCTATAATGAGTTGTTGTGCTTTTCGTTGCACACGTTTTCCGTCAATTATCTCCGAAAGGAGGTCAGGAATCCCGATGAAAAAAGCCGGTCTGCTCCTGCTTGCGCTGCTGCTTTCGCTGTTTGTCTTTTCCGCCCTGGCCGATGCCGATGTGTCCGTCTCTCCCGCCGAAGTCCGGGTCGGCGACTATGTGGATGTCGTCGTTACCCCCTCCCGGGAAGGCGCCATGGGGGTCATCTATTCGCTGAGCGCAAACGGGGAAGTGATTTTCAAAGGGGAGCTGACCGATCATCTGGTGTCCTGCTTCCGGCCCCGATCCGAAGGAGATTACACGCTGAGTGTCACGGTGATGTATGGAAAGAAGGACGCGGAAACCGCCTCCGCGGAGGTGAAGGTGTCCGGCTTTGCCCCTGTTCAGCAGGGTCCCGATGTGGTTTATCAGCAGAAGGACGGATGGTGGAAGAGCAAGAAATATGCCATCCGCACGGTTCAGAAAGCGGGATGTGCCCTCTTCACGCTCAGCCATGCGCTGCAGCGGATGGGCTATACGGGAGACGATCTGCTTCCGGATGCCCTGGCCCAGACCTACAAAGGATTTTACATCGAAGGCCGGGGAACTGCCAACGAGTCCTTCCTGCGGAAGGCCGGTGAGGTCTACGGCTTCACGACCCTGCCGGATCTGGACAAATCCCCTTCCTCCATCATTTCCTGCCTGCGCCGCGGAGACTACTTCAGTTTTTCCATTGTGCTCGGGCACATCGCTCTGGCCGACGGCGTCAGTGAGGACGGAAAAATGATCCATGTCGTGGATTCCGCCGCCGGCGCGACCTATGAGCGCATCAAAGGCTCCTCGCCGTTTTTTCTCGCGGAGGACGGATCCTTTCAGCCGGCCGAAACGCCGGAGGATCTGCCGGGTCTGCGCTGGTATTTTGAAACCGGGGAATACGGCGGAGCGGAATACTGGCTTCCCCTGACATACTGCGCGGAGCGCGGCATGCGGCTGATTCGTCCCTTCTGGCTGAAGGTGAACACCGAAGAAGGGCTTCAGGGCGTCGAGGTAGATTATTTCGGAGCCCTGATGTCCAAGGTCATTCTGAACGGAGAGGCCGTCAGGGTGCCCACGGCAGAGCTGCAGTGGCAGTGTGTCGGCAGCCGCGCCCCCCTCGTGGCGCTGGTAACCCGCAGCAAGGACGCGCAGTTTTCCGATGCCGACGGGAAAGCGATGGCCGGATACGCGAAAATCCGTTTCGGGGCCATGGTTCCCGTGCTGGAGGTTCAGGAAAACCGCGTCTATGTAGCCTGGAAGGACACCTTCGGCTATCTGGCCCGGGAGAGCGTGGAGCTGCTGCCGGTCAATGCGGCGTTTCAGACAGGGCTGATTGCGGTCAACGGGAAAACCACCGTGGCGCAAACGGTTCGCATCCGGCGGGAAGCGAAAGCCAAAAGCAAGGTCATGGCGGAATGGAAAGCCGGAACGCCGGTGGCCGTCGTCCGGGAGGAAGGCGACTTCTTCCTCGTGGAAGGAAAGGGCCTTCGCGGCTGGGTGGAAAAGAAATATCTCGTGCTGGACGGAGGAGAAGAAAATGGGCAGACGGTCAATCAAGGAAAATAAATCCGTATGGCAGCAGGTTCGGGAAGAGCGGGGGCTGACCCGGGAAAAAGCAGGAGAGCTGATCCCCGGTTTTTCCCCGGAGCGAATCGAAAAAATCGAAAACGGGAGAATCTATCTCCAGCCGGGCGACGCGCTGCTGCTCTCTGAATATTATAAGGCGCCTGCCCTGTGCAATCATTATTGCGCCCATGAATGCCCCATCGGGCAGGTTCACGCCCTGCGGACAGAATCCAAGGAACTGGGCCAGATCACCGTGGAAACCCTGAACGCCCTGAATAAGCTCTACGGTTTTCGGGATCGGCTGCTGGAAATCGCGGAGGACGGTCAGGTGCAGCCGGACGAACTGGAGGATTTCACCCAGATCAAGGCTTCCCTGGACAAAATCGCCCTGAGCGTCTCCAATCTCCAGCTCTGGGTTGACGAGCAGATCGCCGCCGGCTCTCCTCTGTGAGCGCCTGTTCACCCGCAAGCTCAGTCGGCGCAGAGCGTCTTGCTGACGCTGCGACTCTCTGCTTGCTTCGCTTGACTCACTCGCTTCGCTTTCGCCTTACGGCGAATGCCTCACTGGGGCACTGCTCAGCTCGTTCCCCTTCTTTATTCCGGATCTCATCGGGCTTTCCGCCCGGGAAAGGAAATACATACATATGGAAAAGAAAATCAGAAAAGTCGGCACCGTGTCCCGTGGGATCCGCTGCCCCATCATCCGCGAAGGAGATGATCTCGCGGAAATCGTCACCGCCAGCGTCCTGGATGCTTCCCGGGATGAAGGATTCCCGATCCGTGACCGGGATGTCATCGCCGTGACAGAGTCCATCGTCGCGCGGGCCCAGGGAAATTATGCCTCCGTGGATGATATCGCGGCGGATGTACGGGCCAAAACCGGCGGAAACACGGTCGGTGTCATCTTCCCCATCCTCAGCCGGAACCGCTTTGCCATCTGCCTGCGGGGCATCGCCCGCGGGGCGAAGAAAATCGTTCTGATGCTTTCCTATCCTTCCGATGAGGTAGGAAACGCGCTGGTCAGCCTGGACCAGGTGGATCAGGCCGGGATTAACCCTTATTCCGATGTGCTCACCCTTGAAAAGTATCGCGACCTGTTCGGCGAAAACCGGCATGAGTTCACCGGTGTCGACTATGTGGCCTATTATCAGGAAGTGATCACCGGCGAGGGAGCGGAGGCGGAGATCATCTTTGCCAATCAGCCCCGGGCCATCCTGGATTACACGGATGTGGTGATCACCTGCGACATCCACACCCGCGCACGGACCAAGCGGATCCTGAAGGCCGCCGGCGCCCGGATTGTGCTGGGCATGGACGATATCCTGAACGCCCCGGTGAACGGCAGCGGCTGCAATGAGCAATACGGCCTCCTGGGTTCCAACAAGAGCACGGAAAACAGGGTGAAGCTCTTTCCCCGGGAATGCACGGCGCTGGTGGAGGAGATTCAGGCCCGGATTCTCAGGGAAACCGGGAAACATGTAGAAGTCATGGTATACGGAGACGGCGCCTTCAAAGATCCTCAGGGAAAGATCTGGGAGCTGGCCGATCCGGTGGTGTCCCCCGCCCACACGCCCGGCCTCATCGGCACGCCCAATGAGCTGAAGCTGAAATATCTGGCGGACAACGACTATGCCGCCCTGAAAGGCGATGCCCTGCGGGAAGCCATTGAAAAGAGCATCCGCGCCAAGGACGCGAATCTGAAGGGTCAGATGGCTTCCGAAGGAACGACGCCCCGCCAGCTGACGGATCTGATCGGCTCCCTGTGTGATCTCACCAGCGGCTCCGGTGATAAGGGAACCCCGGTTGTGCTGGTGCAGGGATACTTTGACAATTACACGAACGACTGAGGCCATGACATGAACGAATGAACCCATGAAAAAGCCCCGGTTTCCCGCATCAGGGGAACCGGGGTTTTACTGTGTCCGTTTCCTGAAGATCCGGACTCATCCTCAGACTTATTCTTCGGTCTTCTCCGGAGCAGCTTCCGCTTCTTCAGCATACTTTTCGGCAACGGTGTCGTCCGTGGCCACCACTTCATACTCCGCTTCCGGAGCATCGTTCGCGGGTTCCTGCACGGCGGCGGGCTCGCTGCCCTCCAGCGCCTGGCGGATGCTCAGGCTGATCCGCTTCTTCTCAGGATCCACGCCCAGCACCTTCACCTGAACCACCTGGCCGACCTGCACAGCGTCTTCCACCTTCGCCACGCGGGTCGCGGCGCACTGGCTAATGTGCACCAGTCCGTCCAGGCCGGGCTCCAGCTCGACAAAGGCACCGAAGTCCGTAATCCGGACAACCTTGCCCGTCACGATGGCGCCTTCCGGATATTTCTCCACCGCGTTGTCCCACGGATGGGGCTGCAGCTGCTTGAATCCAAGCTGAATCCGTTCCCGCTCGGGATCCAGGCTCATCACTCTGACATCCACTTCCTGATTGACCTTCACCACATCGCCGGGATGCTTCACGCGACCCCAGCTCAGATCGGTGATATGAATCAGACCGTCCACGCCGCCGATGTCCACAAAGGCGCCGAAGTCCGTCAGCCGGCGAACGATACCGTGAATCACGATGCCCTCTTCCAGCTTCTCCCAGGCTTCCTTTTTCTTCGCGGCCGCTTCTTCCGCCACAACCGCCTTCCGGCTGGCAACGACGCGCTTCTTCGCCTCGTCCACTTCCAGGATCTTCAGCTTCATGGCCTTGCCC
>CADBLV010000173.1 GCA_902795555.1 uncultured Eubacteriales bacterium
GATCGCCGAAAGGAAGGCGGCGTCCGTGACCCGGCCGTCACCGGCGTTCGGATCTATCGGAATCTCGTCGCAGATCATGGCGTTCATGACGCCCTCCTCCCGGGTGATGCGCACGATCTCCCGGGTGTCCACGCCGCAGAGCCCGGGAATGCCGTGGGTGGAAAGATATTCATTCAGGGGATAGGCGGAGCGGAAGTTGGAAGGCGTCGGGCAGAGCTCCCGGACGATGTAGCCGAACAGGGCGCTGGCGCCTTCAAAGTCTTCCTCGATGACGCCGTAATTGCCGATCAGGGGGAAGGTCTGCGTGACGATCTGCCCGTAATAGCTGGGATCCGTCAGGGTTTCCAGATAACCTTCCATCCCGGTGGTGAAAACCAGCTCGCCGACGCGGTCGACGGAGGCGCCGATCCGGGTGCCCTCAAAGACGGCGCCGTTGCCCAGAACCAGATATGCCATAGCGGGGAATTCCTCCTTTAGCGCAGGAAAATCAGATTATTTACACGCGGCGCGGATGACCTCCGCGGCCCGGCGCAGCAGATCTTCGGGAATGTTCAGCGCGGGCAGCAGCCGGACTTTGTCCTTCGCCGTGAGGCAGAGGACGCCGTTTTCCATGCAGGCGGCGACGACCTCTCCGGCGGGCTTTTCGGTTTTCAGGCCCATCATCAGACCCAGCCCGGACACGGATATGATCCCCGGCGCTCCTTCCAGCAGGCTCCGGAGCAGGGCGGCTTTGGCGGTGACCTCCGCGAGAAACGCATCCGTCAGCCGGTTGACCACGGAGAGGGCGCCGGCGGCGCAAACCGGGTTGCCGCCGAAGGTGGAGCCGTGATCGCCGAAGGACAGGACATCCTTCACCCGTTCGCCCAGCAGGGTGGCGCCCATGGGCAGGCCTCCGGCCAGACCTTTGGCGGTGGAAACCACGTCAGGCTTCAGCCCGTATTGCATATAGGCATAGAAGGTGCCGGTGCGGCCGTTGCCGGTCTGGACTTCGTCCACCATCAGCAGGAAACCGTATTTCTTCGCCATGTCCGCCAGTCCCTTCGCGAAGGCCGGATCCAGCGGAATCACGCCGCCCTCGCCCTGCACGCATTCGATCAGGACGGCGGCGACCTGGCCGCTTTCGCAGAGAGTTTCCAGGGCGTTCAGATCCCCGGCGGCGATATGGGCAAAGCCGGGCGTCAGAGGCTGAAACAGCTCATGATAATGCGCCTGTCCCGTGGCGGACAGGGTGGTCAGCGTCCGGCCGTGAAAGCTGTTCTCCAGCGTCACGATGGTGGAACAGGCGGGGCCCTTCGTCTCCGCGGCCCATTTCCGGGCGACTTTGATGGCACATTCATTGGCCTCGGCGCCGGAATTGCTGAAGAAAACGCGGCTCATCCCCGTCCGAAGGCAGAGGGCTTCCGCCAGGCGCGCGCAGGGGGCGGTGTAGTACAGATTGGACATGTGCTGCACCCTGTGCAGCTGTTCTTCCACGGCCGCGATCCAGACTTCGTCCGCGATTCCGAAGGAGGTCACGGCGATGCCGGAGCCCATGTCGATGTATTCTTTGCCGTTTCCGTCGCGGACCAGGGAGCCGCGGCCGGAGACGATTTCAACGGGAAAGCGCCTGTAGGTGTGGGCGATATAAGCCTGATCCAGCTCGAAAGTGGTCATAGCGGGGATCCTCCTTTTTCTGTCTCAATGTGAGACCATCGTGCCGGCGCCTTCGTCGGTCAGAAGCTCCATCAGGATGGAATGGGGGACGCGGCCGTCCATGATGACGACGTTCTTCACGCCCCGGGACAGGGCGGCGGCGCAGCATTCCACCTTCGGGATCATTCCCCCGGAGATGATGCCGCTTTCGGTCAGGGAGGGGAGCTCCTCCAGGGTGATCCGGGGAATCAGCGTGTTCGGATCGTTTTTATCCCGCAGGATGCCGGCGATGTCCGTCATCATGATCAGCCGCTCGGCGCTCAGGGCGCCGGCGATGTAGGCGGCGGCGGTGTCTCCGTTGATGTTGTAGGCGTTGCCGTGCTTGTCGCATCCGACGGTGGACACGACCGGGATATACCCGTTTCCGAGCAGGTCGGTGACAGGCTGGATGTGGATTTTTTCAATTTCGCCCACATAGCCCAGACGCTCGTCTTTGATCCGGCACTGCAGCAGCCGTCCGTCCATGCCGGAGAGGCCGACGGCCCGGCCGCCCTGCATTTCCAGCAGGTTCACCAGGGTTTTGTTCACCTTTCCCGCCAGCACCATCTGGACGATATCCATCGTTTCCTTATCGGTCACGCGCAGGCCGTCCACAAATTCCGGCTTCTTGCCAAGCCGGTCCATCAGCTGGTTGATTTCCGGGCCGCCGCCGTGCACCAGCACAATTTTGACGCCGATCAGCCACAGGAGAACGATGTCTTCCATCACCTGCTGTTTCAGCTGTTCGTTCACCATGGCGTTGCCGCCGTATTTGACGACGACGATCTTGCCGGTGTAATGCCGGATGTGGGGGAGGGCGGCGGTTAATACTTCGGCCCGTTCCAGATTGGTCAGTTCGCTGGTCATTGATCTGTTTCTCCTTCTCGGTTTGCAGGTTCACATTGCTCAGTCCGGTCGGTTGGCTATTTTGTCCTCACTTCCGCTGCGCGGATTGCAATCAAAATATGCCTCCTTTTCGGTGAACTGCAGATCCATGTCTGCCTTTTTGTCCGGTTGGCTTACGAACGATAATCTCCGTTGATTTTTACATAATCATAGGTCAGGTCGCAGCCCCAGGCGGTGGCTTCCGCTGTGCCCGCCTTCATATCGCAAAGGAAGCAGACCTCCTTTTCCGACAGCAGGGCAAGCGCCTTCTCCTCGTCGAAATTCTGCACGCTTCCGTCCCGATAGAAGCAGAGGGGACCGTCGGAGGCGGACTCTCCCGCAAGCAGATACAGCTCGGGCCGCGCGGGATCAAAATCGACGCCGGCATAGCCCAGGGCGCAGAGGATCCGGCCGCAGTTGGCATCCTTTCCGTACACCATGGCCTTCACCAGACTGGAGGAGACAACGGAACGGGCCAGCGCCCGGGCGTGCTCCTTCGTGTCCGCGCCGACCACGCGCATTTCGATCAGGTGCGTGGCGCCTTCTCCGTCTCCCGCCATTTTCACGGCCAGGGCGCGGCAGAGAATGAAGAGCGCCTCCCTGAACAGGGCATAGCCTTCGTCCTCTTCCGTAATGGGCCGGTTTCCGGCCTGCCCGCTGGAAAGGAGCAGAAGCGTGTCATTGGTGCTGGTGTCCCCGTCTACGGAAATCATATTGAAGGTATCCTTCACCACTTCGCTCAGCGCCTTCTGCATCAGAGCCCGGGAGATGGCGCAGTCGGTGGTGAGATAGGCGAGCATGGTAGACATATTCGGGTGAATCATGCCGGAGCCCTTGCTCATGCCGCCCAGACGCACGGTCACCTCGCCGGCGGCCGGATCCGAGGCAGGGAGGGTGAATTCGAAGGCGAATTCCTTGTTCACCGTGTCCGTGGTCATGATCGCCCGGCTGGCGGCGGTGCCTGCCTCCGGGGTGGGCAGGAGCGAAGCGGCCATCTGCCTGATGCCGGCGGTGATCCTGTCGATGGGCGGCACGGGGCCGATGACTCCTGTGGAGCCGATCAGTACGGCGAGAGCGGGAATGCCCAGGGCTGCTCCTGCCGCCTCCGCGGTTTGCCGGCAGATGGCCAGGCCAGCTTCCCCGGTGGCGGCGTTGGCGATGCCGGCGTTGACGACGACGGCCTGGGCCGGGGAGCCGGACAGCACCAGTTCCCGATCCCAGAGAACCGGCGCGGCTTTGACCATGTTGGAGGTAAAGACGCCCGCGACCTCACAGGGATGGGGACTGAAGATCATGGCCATGTCAGGCCGGTCGGCATATTTAATGTGTGCCGCGCAGTTTGCGGCGAGGAATCCGCGGGCGGCGGTGACGCCGCCGGGGATGGCGCCGATCGCCCGGCCGGAACGGCCCGGGGTCGGGTTTTCTGAAATGAAGGGTTCAGCCATGAAAATCCTCCTCCCCGATGAATCGGGTGATGTTCTTTTCGTTCAGCAGGAATTCGTAATAGTTGACATTGGATCGCTTCCAGCCGATCTGCTTCCAGAAGGCGTTGCCTGCTTCATTGCCTGGGAAGGCGATCAGGGCGACCTTGTTGATGCCCATATTTTTCAGCTGATGCATGCACCAGCCCACCATCAGGGTCCCGATATGGCGGCGGCGGTATTCCTTCGCCACGCAGACGTGATACAGGGCGCCCTGGCGGCCGTCGGAGCCGCAGAGGATGGACCCGATGACCCTGCCGTTGATCCGGGCCACCACGCTGGTCGAGGGATTCCGGCGGAGGAAGCGCTCGATGTCTTCCCGGGAATCATCCAGGGCCCGAATCCCGAAGCCCTGAATGGTCATCCACAGGGCCCGGACCTCATCGTAGTCCGCGATGGCCATGGGCTTCATGATCAGCTCATCCATCGGCGTGCTCCTTTTCCCCGCCGATGACCAGGCCGGTTTCCTCCGGCAGCCCCAGCGCCAGGTTCATATTCTGGATGGCGGCGCCGGAAGCGCCTTTGCCCAGGTTGTCAAAGCGGGAGACGACCACCGTGCGGCCCGTGATGCCGAAAACGGCGATTTCCAGATCATCCCTTCCCGCAAATGCGCCGGCCGACAGGAATCCGCCTTCGTCCGCATGCCCGGAAAACCGAACCATCCCGGAATCATAGAACTTCCGGTAAACCTCCGCGATCTCCTCCGGGGAGGCGCCGGTGTCCGCTTCCGTCAGGGGAACGGTGACTTCCATCCCTGCAAAATACGGCGCAACCACCGGGGAAAACACCGGCGGATGGGCAAGCCCGCTGATCAGGGCCATCTCCGGCAGATGCTTGTGCTGCTGGCTCAGGCCGTACTGCCGGGGCGCGGAAAGCAGCGGAGAGCGATCGTCTGCCTCGTAATCGGCGATCATTTTCTTCCCCCCGCCGGAATATCCCGTGAGGGAGAAGCAGGTCAGACGCGCCTCCGGCCGAATCACGCCGGCCGCCACCAGGGGAGCGACCAGGGCGATGAAACCCGTGGCATGGCATCCGGGGTTGGCGATTCGCTTTGCGCTCCGGATACGCTCCCGGGCCCCGGGCAGTTCCGGGAAACCGTAAACCCATCCGGCGGCTGTCCGGTGTGCCGTGGAGGTGTCGATGATCACGGTGTCCGGGTTGGACACCAGGGAAACCGCCTCCCGGGCCGCCTCATCCGGCAGGCAGAGAAAGGCCACGTCTGCCGCGTTCAGGGCTTCCCGGCGGGCGGCGGGATCCTTCCGCTTTTCCTCCGGCAGGGTGATCAGGGTCAGATCGGAGCGCCCGGAGAGCCTTTCGCGAATCCGAAGCCCCGTGGTGCCGGCGCTGCCGTCAATAAATATCTTTGCCATATCCGTCATGTCCTTTGCTGCGGTCTTTCCCGGAGCGAGCCGGTTAGAGAATCAGCCTGTTTCCCCCCGTTCCCGGTTTCCTGAAGAATCAGCAAATGTCCCGCCGCGGATTTCCGGAGGGCGGGACAGAGGGGGAGGGAAAAAGCCGGGTTATTTTTTCGCATTCGCGGCGTCCACCAGCGCCTGCACCTTCGTGGGCAGGCCGAAGAGGGTGATGAAGCCGGCGGCGTCCTTCTGATTATAATCGCTGGCGCCGAAGGTGGCGATGTCCTCGGAATAGAGGGAATTGTCGCTCCAGAGGCCGGCCTTGATGATGTTGCCCTTATACAGCTTCAGCTTCACCTTTCCGGTCACCTTTTCCTGGGTCTTGTCCACGAAGGCGGACAGGGCTTCCCGCAGCGGAGAGAACCACAGGCCGTTGTACACCAGCTCCGCGAAGGTGACGGACAGCTTCTGCTTTTCATGCATGGTCAGCTTGTCCAGGCACAGGGTCTCAAGAA
>CADBLV010000174.1 GCA_902795555.1 uncultured Eubacteriales bacterium
AAGGCGTCCCTGTTTTCCTTCTTCAGACCAGTTTTGCTGCTTGTCGAACCCCATTTGTCCTTTCATCTCGTGAGTTTTGCAGTACATTTTACTAAAATGTCCGTGAAATCTTCGAAATCCGATGATTTCAACGCATTTGCCTCTTGATTACCCTTCGACTTTCTAGTATAATATTTACTAGAAAGTGAGGGATCAGCATGGCAATGGGCAGACCTCCGAAACCGGATAGCGGGTATCATGTTTCCATCCACAAAGTGGGAAATTATCAGTATGCCAGCACTCAGCCATCATCCGTAGGCGATAGCGGAAAGAAATCATATCGTCATATTCATTGGGGTCGTCTGGATGAAAACATGAAATTCATTCCAGGGACAGAATACATTCTTGCATCTCCTGCTGAACGTGCGAAACTCATCTTCCCGGAAGATTGGGATCTATCCGAGCTGAGTAAACTATCCGGAGCCAGGAAACAGGGTCGGCCGGCATATGACGGCGCTGACCAGAACCGGCTGTATGGCGCAGTATGGCTTCTGGAGCAGATTGCCGAGAAGACGGAAATCCGGAAAGATTTGATGGAAGTCTTTGACAACAACGCTGAGATTGTGGACGATATCCTGACGCTTGCCATGTATCCGTGTTTGTCCAACGGTGCTTCCTACAACCGCCTGCAGCGATTTCAGCGGGTTTATCGATTTCCTTCCAACAGGGAGATGACATCCGATTACATCACCAGGCTTTCTCAATCCATTACGGAACAGCACAGAATGGATCTGTTCCGGCTTCGGGCCGCTCGATTAGGGAAGAATGCAATACTTGCGGTGGATTCCACTTCCAGGTCCGCATATGGACATTCCCTTGCAGATATCCATTGGGGAAAGAACAAAGACCATCTGCCGCTGAAGCAAACTGTGGAAGTAGTAGCATATACCCTGACGGAGCATATGCCGGTCTATTACCGCTCTTTTCCTGGCAATACTCCTGATTCCAGAGGCCTGCAGACTATTCTGACTGATCTCCAGCACGCCGGCTTCAAGGACATTATCCTGATGACAGACCGCGGATATGAAACGATCCGCAATCTGGAAACCTACATTCTCAGACAGCAGCCCATGATTATGTGCACAAAGGTTGAGCAACAACTGGTTTCCGGTATCATTGGTGCATTTGAGAATTTCGATGATATGGCCCGGCCTGAGGAAATGGAGGTGGATCCGGAATCCCTGATCTATTACCACCAGTACGATGTGGACTACGAGGTAAAGAGCAAGGGAAAAAGCACTCAAAAGTCCGATCGCCTAAAGGTCAATCTCTATCTGGATCCGGTACGCCGCAGCGAGGAACTGGTTAATCTTGACGCCGATTTGAAGTCTCAGCGGACCGCACTTGAACAGATGGTTGCGGAGAAGGCGATCTGTGACGATGACGCGACACTGAAAAGGATATACTCCTACTTCGACATCTCCTATGCACCGGATACAAGAAGAATTCTATCCTTTACGGAAAACACTAAGAAAACTCAGAGAGCAAAGAAATATTCTGGTTTTTTCTCACTGGTTACCCACAAGCTGGATCTGACCGCAATGGAAACATTTGAGCATTATGCGCTGCGGGATGAACAGGAGAAGTACTTTCACCAGATGAAAGGACAAATGGGGTTCGACAAGCAGCAAAACTGGTCTGAAGAAGGAAAACAGGGACGCCTTCTCATACTGTTTGTTGCGCTGATTCTCAGTTCCTATATGAAGCACATCTGGAAATCTACAAAGCTGAAGAAGTTTTTTGATTCATCCTTGGCTGTGATTGACGAGATGCGTCCGATCCGCATGATTGAACATACCGGAAGAACAAAGCGGATTGCTCCGTTTGTTGGTGACCAAATTGATATCTGCGAAGCGTTTGGGTTTGCAGTCCCCGCCGGGTGCTCTCCAGATTATATTTCCCGGAAGAAGGAACCCAAGCGCCGTGGTCGTCCGAAAAAGCCGAGAGTCATTCACGAAGGAAAGTAGTTTTTAGTAAAAACCGGTACAAAACTCACGTTTGTCATACCCCTGTCAGTTTACCACAGAGCAGCACTTCAATTCAATCTCAAACGCAGATGATGGGGGTTCTTTGGTGCACTGTAAGCTTATCATCCTCAGCCGGGAGGACTGATTAACAGGATTTTCGAAGTACAGTGTCGAATCAAACAATCATACCCGCGAGGTCGGGAAAGGAGAAACGAATGGAAGAGAAGCCCTGGGAAGAGATGACCTATGAGGAGAAGAACCGGGAGCTGTACTTCCGTCAGAAACGGATACCGGATCAGTTTCCGGGGCAAGGGATCATCAGCCGGGAGCAGAAAGAGAGGCGCCTCGGAGACTTGACTGAGAAGATGAGGATGAAGTAAAATCCGCATTTGGCAGGAGGAAGTGCAATGGGAAAACTGATGGGAAAAATCGAACAGATCATTCAGCGGATCGACGCGCTCTCCAGGCAGCGTGTGATCGCCGCGCTGATCATGCTGTACGACGGAATCATGCTGCTGATCTCTCCTCACATGGCGCCTGAGGGAATGGTCAGGGCGATCTGCTTCGGCGTTGGCCTGGCGGCGATTGGTTTTTTGGCAGAAGCATTCCCGCAAAAACAGACCAAAACGATAATTATATCCTTATTGGTGCTGGCAGCATCAGTATATTTCTTCTTCGTTCCTGAAGTGTTGAGCTTTTCTCTGCACTATCTGATTGCGCTGGTGTTGGCATCAATCGGTCTGCTTCAGCTGATTCAGGCATTTCAGACGGATCGTGTTTTGAAGGTGCGCACAAAAGCCATCCAATTCCTCAAAAATGATTCAGATGAAACCGCTCAATCACCTCAAAATGGATCGGAAAAATCTGCCACACTGACCGAAACGATGCAAAAAGCAGTGAAGGAGCAGGTGGACATGAACCTGAATCCAACGCTGAAAATGGTCCGCTGGCTGATTCGCGGAAAATATGCGGCATTGATCTCCGGCGCAATCCTGATCCTGTTCAGCATTTTAATTCTGATTTACCCAATCGAAGGGAACATGACGATCACGCTGATCTGCGGTATCAGCATGGTCGGTATTTCCCTGATGAATCTGATTCCCGCTATCGCGGCCTGGATCAACAGTCGCAGGCAACGCGGAACGGGGGAATGACCCATGTTCGTGTGTCACATCGTCATCTGTTTTTTTCATTCGCGCATCTGCTGCAATAACCATCCGGGTTAACAGAAATGCCGGACCCGCATTTTTTACAGATTCTGCGCTTTTGCTGGCCGCCCGTTGGGCTGCTCTCCAGGCCGATATACGGATCTCTCATTCCGCCTGTCACCTGTTCCAGATTCTCTTCTCTTATCTCGGTGATCGCGTCCTTTTTCTTGCAGGTTTCCATGGTTTGATCTCCTTTCAAAGCTTTGTTGTTCGTGTGTCACATCGTCATCTGTGATTTGCATCAGCACAACTGAAGCAGGTTGGTTCCCATGGTCGGCCTCCCTTGATACTTCCTCATATATTCATACGGACGTTTTGACCGTGTGGCAGCGGATTTTTGCAATTTTATATATCCTTTTCTCCGATTTTCCGAAGCACCCGGCAGGGGTTCCCTGCTTTATACTGATGGACGAATAGAAAGCAAGCCTGGCTGACACGATTCCATCAGGCTTTTCGCTTCCCGGTGTTCAGCTCAGAAATGAACACCTGCCCCGGCATTTCAGGGGTTTTTTATTTTTTTCGGATGGAATACTCGATCCCGGCATTTATACATGCCTGTTCAGCGGAAGAGCCCTCGGTCACCGTCA
>CADBLV010000175.1 GCA_902795555.1 uncultured Eubacteriales bacterium
CTCCGTATAGAATCTGATGTTTTCACGCTTGTATAAAGGCGTTACCAAAGTTAAACGTTTCCAGTCTTTATAATGGTTCTTCACAAACTGAACGGCCTGTGTGCCGATTCCTTTTCCCTGATATGCCGGGATGACGCACAGGCATCCGATTTCATATTCCTGCGGAGCGTTCAAATGGCATGATACACAGCCGACCGGCGTATGATCACACAGGATGATATGCTTCGGAGATAAACGGATGGATTCTTCCATCATTTCGATCGTTTTTCCATATCCCGGGCATGAACCGAACCGCTGATAATCGCTGAAAAAGGAAGCGTTATAGAGATCGACCAGAAGCCCGGCGTCTTCCGTGGTGGCCTGTCTGAAATCAAGTTTCATGAGATTCAGAGCATGGCCTGCAGCTGGCCGTATTTTTCCATGATTTCTTCCAGCAGCGGAGCATAATCCGTTTTCGTTCTGCTCCGAAGCAACTCGGTGATCTTTTCGATGGGCCTGCAGATCGGCGTCAGGGCCAGATTGGCTGTCATGCCTTTGAGCGAATGGGCGATGTCAAAGCCTTTGTCCAGATCGCCGGCCTCGACGGCCTCCTTCAGCTTGTCAAACGGGGCATCCTTCATGCCTTTGTTGATCAGCATCAGATAAAAAGATTCATTGTTCAGGCACCGGCCCAGGCCCTCGTCCACGTTTGCGCCCCAGTTGCGCAGGCTTTCAATCGTCAGCATGTTTTTCCCTCCTCATTTGGTTTTCAGATAAGTTTCAAAGTCTTTCGCGGGCATCGGTCTGGCAAAATAGTAGCCCTGCACGATATCGCAGCCCAGGCTTTGAAGTGTCAGCATCTGTTCTTCCGTCTCAACGCCCTCGGCGATCATCGGCACGGCGAGATAGCGGGAAATATCCAGCATGATTTTCAGGATCCCGGTATTTCCGTTTTCCCGGAATGCGGTGCGGATGAACATCATATCCAGCTTCAGCGCGTCAATCGGCAGTTTGGTGATCATATTCAGCGAGGAATACCCGGAGCCGAAATCGTCCATTTCGATCTTAAAACCCCTGGCCCGCAGGTCGGAAACAACGCGGATGATTTCCTCCGCGTCCTCCGTATAGGCAGACTCGGTGATTTCCAGATGCAGATCCTCATAGCGCAGACCGTTTTCTTCCACAAGACATCTGAGCGTATCGGACAGGTCGGAGTCCAGCATGTCGATTCGCGACACATTGACGGAAACGGGCACGGAGCATCCCAGCCGCTTTTTCCAGTCGCCGATCTGCGCGGCGGCTTCCCGCCAGACATAATGATCCAGCTCCCGAACCAGGCCGTTGTTCTCAAAAAGCGGAATGAACCTGCCCGGCGGGATCATGCCCAGCTCCGGATGCTGCCAGCGCACGAGCGCCTCCGCGCCGCATAAAACGGGCTTCGGAGAACGGATGTCGTATTTCGGCTGAAAATAAACGAAGAATTGCTTCTGCGCGAGGGCATTGCGGAAATCGTCCAGCAGCCGCTCGGCAAACGCCTCCTGTTCCCGCAGGGATTCATCATACACGGCGACGGATTCCGAGAAGCTGTTCCGGATGGTATCCGCCGCGCTCTTGGCATGATCGAAGCGGCGTTCCATATCGACGGTTTTATCCACCTTTGGACAAACCCCGATGCGGATGCGTACGCGTCCCGGATCTTCCCCGCAGGCGGCGGCAGTCACCTGCTGCGCAAGCGGCTCGTAATCCTCCATATGGGGACAGTAGATCTGGAAGGTATCCGCCTCCCTGCGGCAGGCGATTCCGCCGCTGCCCCTGACGAACCTGAGCAGCTCCGCGCCGATCCGTTTGAGCACTTCATCCCCGTAGGCTCTTCCGAAGCGCTCGTTCATCACATGGAAATGGCTGACATCCAGCACCAGGGCATCCGTCTCCTCGTCCTGATGAAACGTGTCATAGATTTCCGCATAACGGAAAAAATACTCCCGGTTATACAGCCCGGTCAGATGATCGCGTTCCGTCCAGCGGATCAGATCCTTGTTTTCGGAAAGCTCAATGCAGCGCCGGACGCGGGCCAGGATGATCTCAGGCCGCGGATAAGGCTTGGGGATAAAGTCGCTGGCGCCGGCATTGAGGCTTTCCACCTCGGAGTCCGTGTCGGAGGTCAGCACAATGACGGGGATCCGGGAAAGATCGATGTCCTTTTTGATCTCCTGCAGCAGGTCCAGCCCCTTCATGCCCGGCAGATTCAGATCCAGCAGCACGAGGCTGAGCGTTCCGCTGTTCGCGTGAATCATCTTCAGGGCTTCCTCGGCGGTTTCCGCGCACAGGGTCTCATACTCCTGCTGAAGAATCGCGCGCAGCATTTCGCGGTTGACGAATTCATCATCCACGATCAGCACATGCTTTTTCCCGTCCGTCTGATGGGTAACAGTCATTTGTATCCTCTCCCAATCATTAAGGTCTGATCATTTTTTCCAGGGTATCGAACAGAGCGTCCGGCTCAACAGGCTTGGATAAATGCGCGTTCAGCCCGGCCTGCATGCTCCGCTGCACATCTTCGTCGAAAGCGTTGGCGGTCAGGGCGATGTGTTCCGGTTCGCCGGAGAAGCTCTCACAGTCTGGATTGGTAGACGATGGATACGATTCTTTTCGTCTCCGGAAAACCCGGTCTTCCGGCGATCGGAACATTTCGACAGATGGTCACCGGTTCAATCGTTTTCAGGATTGAGCCTTCGCTTCATCCCTCCCGGGATACAGATTCCCCTCTGTCAGTGGCCGGCCTTCGCTTCGTTTCCAATGCTCATACGGATTTGCTTCCGGAGCTTCGCGTCCTCATACTCCTTCCGCTCCTCCTCCGTTTCCGGTTCAAACGGCGGCACCGGCGCCGGCCTGTCCTGATCGTCCAGCGCCACGAACACCGCATAGGCCCGGTTGATCAGCTCCCGGCTGCCGTCCAGCCGCTCCACCATGCTGTCCACCCGAACCTCCAGGGAGGTTCTCCCCGTCCAGGTGACCTTCGCCTCCTGCACCACCGTGTCGTTCAGATAGGCCGGCTTCAGGAAGGTCAGGTTGTCAATGCAGGCCGTCGTCACCGCCCGCTGGGTATACCGCCGGGCAGCCACGGCGCCGACCACGTCGATCCACGCCATAATCTGGCCGCCGAACAGGCGCGGCTTTGCATATCCGTTGCAATGCTGGGGCATCACGATCTGAACCGTTGTCGTCTTTTCCATGCTGTTTCCCGCCTCATTTCTGTGGATGATTCCCGCGTCCGTCATTTGGTGCTTTTGAAGTTCGCGATCGCGGCGTCCAGGGCGGCCATGGTCTCGCTTCCCTGCCCTTCCAGATACTTCGCCGTGTACACGACCGTTCCCTTCAAAGAAACATCCATAAGCCGCAGCATATGGACATAATATCCCTGCAGCCTATAAACATAATGGGCGCCGGCCAGGGTTTTCCCGCCGATGACCATCTTCTCCTGTTCGGTGGTGGTAATCAGATCCTTTCCGTATTGCTCCTTCATATAGGGCGTATATTGCTCCCGCAGGAATTCATACGGCTCAGCGATCTGATCATTGCTCCGGATGATCGTGATGAAAGGAATCACGCCTTCTTTCTTCGTATAGATGCTCAGCCCGTCCGCTTTGGTATACTTCGTCGGATAGGAAGCCTTCACCTTGGTCGTAAAGTTCAGCTCTTTGCAGGTGACGGTGTTCAGCGTGCCCGGCATCACCTTCGGCACGGCGCCGCTGCCCGTCACGGTCCGGACCATCTCAGTCAGGAGCAGCAGGGAGCGGTCCTGATCATCCTCATAGAATCGAACGGAATACCGCAGATTCTTCCCGTTCCACTGATCGATCAGCTCCCAGGTGCACTTGGTCTCTCCGGCGATATCGTACGTATACAGCAGCCCGGTCATTTTCCGGCCGGAAACCGTGTAGGTTTTCACCTTTCCTTCGTCCAGCAGGTTTTTCGTCGAACGGTAATGCGCCTGATCGGTGCCTTTGACTTCACTCTCCAGATAGCTCGCCGCGTTGAATTTAGCGTCACTGGGGAGCACATAAAGGCGCACATAAGCGGTGTACGCCGCTCTCTTCCCCTCATACAGCGCAACCACGAATCCGAAGTCTTTTTTGTAGAAGCACTCATATTCCGCCGGAATCGCGAAGGTAAAGCTCTCTCCGGGATAGCTGACCGACCGCCGGACGCTGCTGTCCGCGAAAGCGCCGGTCATCAGAAGCATAGCCGTCATGATGGCCAGAATGATACAGATTCCTTTTCGCATGGTGCTGTCTCCTTCCGATTTCGTTCGGCCGCATTGAAAGATGCCGAAGATGTACCGTGGCGAATGAAGAAACACGTCCTGAATTAATCGAAGCAGTCGCCCACGTGGTTGATCATGATCTCCACGCCCAGCGGCGTATCATAATCCTCAAAGATGTAGAAGGTATTTCCGGGGGTGCGTTTCGGCTTCTGTCCGTCGTCGATCTGCTCGCGCTCCCAGGGCTTGTTGGTGATCACGGTTCTCCCGCCCTGTTGCGAAACGCTCTCCGTCACATACCCGATCGTCGGTTCCTCCGTCCAGGCATAGATCGCTTTTTCGCCGTTCACCCGGGTCGGCAGATCGTTCACCACGGCCGTCCAGCCGTTCTCCGCCGACAGCAGCACACGCTTCACCACGCCCCGCTGATCATGCAGCGTCACCAGAACCTGCCGCGGCAGGTTTTCCTTCATTTCTTCCGGCACATTCCATTCCTTGGTCACCACCGAGGCGGTCGTCTCCGGATGATAGGTGTTGGTAATCGTGAAGCCGTTCACCTGGCTTGTATACCAGGCCACCGGATCTTCCGAAACCGTATATTGCACTCTCCGTCCGTTCACCCGGTCCGGCAGGCCGTGGAAGGTATGCGTCCAGCCTTCCGCTGCCGTTATCTGGGCCGAAGCCACCTCCGTGCCGCCGGCATACAGCCGCACGGTGACGCTCTCCGGCCGGTTGCCGTCCCGGTCATTGCCGTCCGCCCAGATCTTGGTCACGGTGATCTCACGGTAGGTAGGCTCCGGCTCCTTCTCCGGCACTTCAAACGCAAAGGTTTTCTGAATCACGATCCGGCCCAGTTGCACGGTATTGGTCAGGGTGAATCCCGCCTCCGCGCTGCCGCTGATCTTCGACGTGTATCCGTCCGGCACGTCAATCTCTTCCACCGTATAACGGATCGCCGTCCCGCCGGAAGTCTTCTTCAGCCCCGTCCAGGTATACTGCCAGCTGTTCCCCGCGTTCAGTTCCACAGCCGCCCCTTCGGCATATCCGTCGGCAAACAGCTGCACCGTGACGCTCTTCGGCCGGATTCCCGCCGCGTCATTCTGATCTTCCCACACCTTCCGGACGGAAACCTTCTTCCCCTCCGGCGTATGGGTGTTGGTCATGATGGTAACCCGTCCGTCTCTATCATGCTGCTCCTGTGTGGACGTATACCCGGTCAGATCCGGCTCCGACCAGCTGTACACGATCTCGCCGTCCGCGTCGGACACCGGCAGATCTTTCACCGTGGCGGACCAGCTGTTGGCCGCCGACAGCGTCACCGGTTTCACGACCTGTCCGTTCGCCAGCAGGTTCACCGTCAGCAACTGCGGGCGAATCCCGTCCAGATCATCCCCGTCCGCCCAGAGTTTGATCACGGAAGCGGAGGTGATCGCGCTGTTCACAACCGTTCCGCTGACCAGATCCTTGCTGTTTCCGGTGGCCAGGAAGGTCACATTGCCTGTGTCCCTGCTTCCCGTCAGCGTGGTCAGCACGGTTTCCCGCGCGCTGCGGTCTTCCCACAGCACCTCGTGATCCGCTGTCACCGTAAAGTGAATCGGAGCGATCGGCGTATAGCCGGTCGGGGTCTTGGTTTCTGTCAGCACATACTGGCCGTCGTCAATGCCCCTGAAGCTGAATTTCGTCTCCGAGGAAGCCGCGGAATCCAGAGCAACCTCCTTCAGGGAGCCGTCCTTCATCTCCTTTTCCAGCTTGAATTCGGCGCCGTTCAAAGCCTTCCCGTCCTCATCCGTCTTGTTGATTTCCACCAGATAGGTGAAGGCAATCACGAAGTCTTCTTCGGTCTTCCCCGTCTGTCTTTCATCGCCCGGCGTCCCGCCGTTGGCCAGCGCGGAATTGTTGCTGTATTCCAGATAGGCCGTGTTCACGTTTCCGTCCCTGCCGAGCCTGGCGTTTTCTTTCAGCGTCGCCGTGAAGAACACCTCCACGGTGGCGTTGTTCAGTTTTAAGTCTGATGAGATGAGGTTTTGTCCGTCGCCCCAGGTCAGGGTAA
>CADBLV010000176.1 GCA_902795555.1 uncultured Eubacteriales bacterium
AAAGGTGCGTCGAAGATCGCATGAGACGGGATGACGCGCTTTGCGCGGCATCAGCGTGCAAAGCACGCGGTTTCTCAAATAGGCTACGCCTATTTGAGAATAGTATTACTCCGCCGACAGAATATGCCAGTTCCGGATTTCGCTGTCCCGGATCCCGTCGTTGACGGAATAGGCATGCTTTTCCAGATCGCCGCAGACGGCCTCCGTCAGGTTCTGGGCCTGAAGGGCGTCGATCAGGGAAGAGGCGATGCCCTCGATGGCAAAGATTTTCTCCTCCGCCTGGGCA
This sequence comes from uncultured Eubacteriales bacterium, assembly GCA_902795555.1. The sequence goes on from CADBLV010000176.1 coordinate 287, forward strand.
GCTTCGTTGCCGGTGGACAGCAGCCATTCCAGGCTGCGGGCCAGCTCCTCGCCGTCCGGAAGGCTCCCGGCCTGTAGTTCCGGGCTCTGAGCGCCCAGGCTGTGAGCCGGCTCCTCACCGTCCGAAAGGTTCCCGGCCTGAAGGTCCGGGTTTTCCCGAAGCTCCCGCAGGGCCCGGAATGCCCATTTATAATAGGGCATATAGCGGCGATACAGCAGGAAGGTCGCGGCCATGGCATGGCGGACAAATTCAGCCACAGCCAGCTGGGCCGCGCCGGTTTCCCCATGGGAAAGGCACCTTCGGTAGTTATACTGGCCGCTTTGACCCATCAGCAGGAGATGCGCCGCCAGCCGCTTCCGCCGGATATCCTCCGGCATGGCCTGTAGAATCGCCCGCTGAGAAGTCAGCAGCCCTGTGTCGTCGCGGAAAACGTCCCCGTTCACTGCCTCGGCCAGCGCGTAATCCGGCAGGCGCAGCCATGCGGCCGGCGTCAGATCTTCCGGCAGACAGCCGATCTTGTCTCTGAAAAAGTCAGCCAGTCGAAACACCCCGTGCCGATTTCCGCCCACGGGACTGATGCTTTGCCGTGAAAAGCCCTGAAACTCCCTTGGTAGCTTCGCGTAGGCCCGTTCCAGCAGGAAGGCGGTGCGCCTGTCAATGATCTCCTCCCCCGGAAGGAAGAGACAGAAACCGGGTTCAAAATCATGATCCCGGGAGATTTCATCGTCATAGCCATAGCATTCAGATCCGCTGCCGGTGAGGGCGACAGCTATCCGTTCCTCAAAATCGGGAAACTGTTCGTGGATCATCGGCGCGCCGAAGGTTTCATAATAGGCGCGGCAGAGGGCCAGTCCTTTCATGGGGTTCTCCTTCTCATCGTTTATCCGCGGATTTCGCAAACCCGGCGATTCAGCTCCGCTTCCTGCAGGAAATAGCCGTAATGGCCGAAAACCGGCGCGCATTTTTCGCACACGAAAGCGTAATACCCGTTTCGGGGAATTTCGGGGGTATCCAGCAGGGACATGGCCCGGGAGAGGTATTCCTCAATGGTCTCTTCCGTCGTTCCTTCCCCGCCTTCCGCTCCGTCCGCCGCGCACAGGGCATCCGCCATGTTCAGCCAGGTGATCGCCTGCTCCAGCTGGCCGTTTCCCTGCCTTTCCAGCACGTCCAGCGCCACGCGGAAGAGCTTCCCGGCCTCTTCATAATCTCCGACAGCGGTGAGGGCCAGCGCCATATTGTTATACAGCCCGGCCAGGCGGCTGTCCTCCCGGGGTAGCAGGCGTTCATAGTTCACCCGCGCCTTTCTGAAAAAGGTCAACCCAGCAGCCGGATCTCCGAAGGCCTCGCGAACGGTGCCGATATTCACCCAGGTCGTCCCGGCGGTCACGGTCTCCTCCATGCCCAGAACCGTCACCAGGCTCTCCGCCTTCTCCGCGTGCGCAATGGCTTTTTCCCGGTCGCCCTGCTTGCGGTAAAATCCCATCAGCTCATTGTTCAGCATCAGCCGGCCCCGCAGATCCCCGTTCTGCTCCGCCTCGGCCAGCCAGTACAGCAGATGGCGCTCCGCCTTTTCCCAGTCGTTCGCGTCCTCATAGATTCTCAGTCGATCCAGAATCCGGTCCATCGGGACCGGTTCGGTCGGCTGTACCTCCCCGGGCTTTCCGCACAGGACGCAGCGGGGATCGACATAATCTTCCTTTTCCAGATTCATCGGGTTTTCCTCCTGTCCGTGATCTGCGATTGCACGCCTGTCCTTCTTTTCGCCTGCCTGTATCGCATTCGCTCCCACGATCCCGTCTCGCGGTCGGCAGGCCCTTGCCCCTCCGGTCATTGATTGGCCGCGATCAGGGCGCGATAGAAATCCACGGCGCCGGGAAGGCAGTTGATCTCGAGATTTTCATTCACGCCGTGCATGCCTTTCATCTGCTCCGGGCCGTAAATCACGGGCGCGAAGCGAACCACATGATCCGCGATGGCCTCATAGTTCCGGGCATCGGTGGCGCCGGTCATCACATAGGGGCAGGTTTCCAGCCCGGGGAAGGTCTCCGAAATCACCCGGCTCACCATCTGAAACCCTTCCCCGTGGATATCCACGGCGCGAGAGGCGTCCACCGCGTGAAACACCTCCACTTCCAGATCGTTCCGCTCCGCGATTTTCCGAACCTTCTCCAGGCTTTCCTCCATGCCTTCATGGGGAATAAAACGCATATTGGCCCCCAGCACCGCGGCCTGGGGAAGCACATTATACGCGTCCGATCCGGAAAGCATGGTAAAGGCGATGGTGGTTTGCAGCATGGCGCCGGCCTGGGCGCTGATCAGGGGCAGCACCCGGATCAGCAGCGGCCGGAACAGCCACATGTTCGCAAACAGCAGCTTCATATAAAACGGCGCGTAGGGAGCCAGCTGTTCAAACAGCGCCGACACCTGCGGCAGCATTTTGCGCCGGAAAGGATTCTTGTGTTCAAAAGTCCAGATAAAGTCCGCCAGGCGGGCGGCCGGGGTATGCCGTCCCGGGGCGCTCGCGTGGCCGCCGCCGGATCGCGCGGTAATTCGAAGATCCGCCTTTCCCTTTTCAAACACGCCGACCATGGCGAAGTTTCCGTGAATCCCGCCCACCGGATCGGTGATAATGCCGCCGCCCTCGTCGCAGACCAGGAAGGGATGAACACCGCGTCGCGCCAGTTCCTCGACCAGCTTCGGGCATCCGTCCCCTGCCCATTCTTCGGTGCAGGAGGCGGAGAGATAGACGTCGTTTTCCGGCTGAAATCCTTCCGCCAGCAGTTCCTCCGCCGCCTGGAAAAAGGCCATCAGGCTGCATTTGGTGTCCGAGGCCCCGCGGCCCCACACCTTTCCCTCCGAGATGTCCCCGGAGAAAGGAGCATGCTTCCATTCGCCTTCCGCGGGCACCACGTCCTGATGGCTCATCAGCACCAGCGGATGCCGGTCGCTCTTCCCCTTCCAGAAGAAGAGCAGGTTTCCGTCGATTTCGGTTTTTTCCAGCCGTTCATGCACCAGCGGAAACAGCTGCGCCAGCAGGCCGTGAAACCCCAGAAACTTATCCCGCTGATTGGTTTCGGGAATGCTGACCGTGTCCACCGCCACCATGCGGCTGAGCAGGCCGGCATATTTTTCCGCCCGGGATCCGGCCGCCGGCGCCCGATACAGCGCCTGCTTTTTCGGCACAAGCAGCGCGCGGATCGCCGCGACGCCGAGGGCCGCCAGCAGCGCCGCGGCCAGGCAGAGGATCACTGTCCAGAAGATGCTCATTTGTCCGCGCCCTTTCTGAACCGCAGCCAGGCCAGGAGAATCGCCAGGCCGCCGCTGGGAATAATCAGGATACTGGTCTGGGACTGCAGGGAGGGCACGAGGATGAACAGCGCGCTCATCAGCAGCAGCGGCCAGATCGCCAGAGACAGGTTCTTCCGATAATACTTATAGGCCATCGCGCCGAACAGCGCAGGCACGACCTGATCGAAGGCGGGCCGGAGGGCCGGGCTCTGCAGCACGGGCTGGAGCGGCTGAAGCAGCAGCACGCCCAGCGCCAGAATGGCAATGGTCACCAGAGAGGAAACCGCGATCGACAGCGTGGATACGATTTCGTTCTCCTTCGTTCCGGCCTTCACCCCGGCCAGATCCCGGGCGTTGACCGCGCAGGGGATTTTCATGTTGATCAGGTTCCCGGTGATAAAGGCCAGATAACTGCCTCCGGAACCCAGCATGGGCGTATAAACCAGGAATTCCACCACAGAGGAAATCGTCCACACCAGCCCCACCGCGAGAAAACCGCGTCCGGCCGCCGCCAGATCCGGCATCGCCCCCAGATACGAGCCGATCAGAAACGGCGCGCCGACCAGCATGGCCAGCGTCAGCAGGGACACCGCCCGGCCCAGCCGGTGGGTTCCCCGTTCGTATTTCGCAATCGCTTCATTTCGTTCCATGTTCATCTGTCCCTTCCGCAATCTCCGTCTTCACAATGTCCGTCCGGAGCGTTTCGCCCGCCCGGAGCGTTTCGCGAAGCGTCACTTTCGTCACTCTTGTCACGCGCCCGGCGCCTTTCGCGAAGCATTACGTCACCCTTGTCCCGCGCCAGGCGCCTTTCGCGTTTTCATCCGATCCCGCTGAGCAGCACGGCGCAGGTCATGCCGAAGAGCATCGAGAGCGCCAGCGAGAAATCTTCCAGCCATTTGAGGCCCTTCTTTTCCGCCCCCAGCGTCAGCAGCGCCATCATCGCCGCGGCGCACAGGGCCGTGAGCAGGGGCAGCGCCGATCCCGAGAAGGAGAAGGGGCGGCCGCCGGAAATCCACCCGCCCAGATAGGATCCCACATAGGCGCTCACCAGGCCGATGAACATGGCGGTCATGGCCTGATCCCCGAAGGACCGGCCGGACTTTTCGGAGGTTTTTCGGGAAAGGCTGGTAGTATATTTCCGGTTCAGAAACACATTCAGCACCATTCCCCACATGATGCAGACGGACATCAGCAGGGCAATCGTCGAGAAAGCGGAGGCGGTCATTTCGCTCCCGGACAGATGAATCCCCACCTGCTCGGCAGCGCCCTGGGCCACCTGCGTTTCATAATGCAGGGCGCCGATGACGCTCAGCCGCAGCCAGGGCCAGGGAATGCCCAGGGATCCGGACAGGGCGATGACGCCCAGCAGGATCCCCACCGCCGGCAGCACGGAAAAGCTGGCCGAGGAGGTCACGACACGCCGCAAAACAGCCGTGTCCATCCCGATGGCCTTTCCGGCCCGCCAGGCACGCACGGCAAAAATCACGCAAACCACCGCCACAAAGGCAACAATCCCCCCGCAGATCAGATACATCGTGGGGGAAGATAGCTGTTCTGTCACAGACATGGAATAATCCTTCCTTTCGGATTCTTTTTTCACAGTAAATTGCGAAGGTGCTCCGCCAGCAGCCGCCCCGCCGTCCGGTTCCACGCAGCGTTGGGATGCTGCCGCGCGCCGTAATCCGCCGGACCGTAGTCCGGCAGGGCAAAGGCGGAAACGCCGGTCATGCCTTCTTCCTGGACTCGCCGTACCGCCTCCTCCGCCAGCTCCGGATGATGGGCCGATCCCGGCAGGATCCAGAGGATTTGGGCCTTCGGATTTGCTTTCCGGATCTTCCGCAAAAGCCGCACGCAGCCTTCAATGATCAGCGGCTTGTCCGTTTCAAGGCTTCCGGCCTGAAACACGCCGCCGCAGTCGTTCGTCCCCAGCCGCACGCACACCGCGTCCGGCTGCCAGGCCGCGAAATCGTATGCCTTCCGGCATCCCCGCTTTTCCGCCGCCTCGCCGTGCAGCACCCCGACGTTCAGCTCATATCCGTCGGTCATATTCCCGTCCGCGTGATGCTCCCAGTTCCAGCAAACCCCGTATCCGCTCTGGGAAAGCAGCCGGCATTCCGCGTCCAGCTCCTCGCAGGCTTCCCAGGCATAGGTCGCCCGGGCGGAAAACCAGGGCGTAATCCATTCCTCGTTATCCCGGGGGGCCAGGATCCCTTCCCCGCTGGTCAGGCTGTCCCCGATAAACTCAATCCGGTATTTCCGCTCCGGCAGGGGCAGCAATTCTCCCTCAATGCGCAGGGAGCGCAGGAAAACCGTGGCCTCCGGGCTCCCGGGCATGCACTGGGTTTCCTTAATCAGCGTGATCCGGCGGCTTTTGTCCTCCTCCATCCCGATCAGCAAAGGATAAAACCGGCATCCCATTTCCACGGGAAACCGGCTCACCGGGCAGCCGTCCGCCAGCACCGTCATCCAGAAAACCGGAGCCTTCTCCGGCGCTTCCAGTTCCGCCCAGCATCCGGAGCCCTTCAGGATGAATTCCGCCCCCGTTCCGCTCCAGTCCAGGGCGATGGGAACCTGTGTCCGGTCCATCCGCCCCAGAATCCGTACATTCGGCGTCTCCGCCGTGACAGGGTAGATTGTCGTCATGCGTTTGCCTCCTTCGCCCGCAATAAGCACCCTTTGAAAAAAGGCAGCCGGACGCGCCGGCTGCCTGGATGGGCAGCGTCTTATTTCAGCATGGATTTCTCCCAGCAGTCATAGGGTTTCAGTCCCAGCAGCTCCACCACCGTCGGCGCCACGTTGGCCAGCCCGAAGGGGCTTTCCGTGTCCATCTCGTGCCGCTCGTCCTTGTCATGGATGATGAAGGGAACCGGATTCAGGCTATGGGCCGTCCGCACGGAAACCACGCCCTTCTTGTTCTTTTCCAGCATCTGGTCGGAGTTGCCGTGGTCGGCGGTGACGATGAGGATATATCCCTTTTCGTCGCATACCTTCTGGATGCGGGTCAGTTCCAGGTCCACCGCTTCCACAGCGATCTCCGTCGCGTACAGATTCCCGGTGTGGCCCACCATGTCCCCGTTGGGGAAATTGCAGCGGATGAAGCCGTATTTTCCGCTCTCCACCGCCGCGATCACCAGGTCGGCGATCTCCGTCGCCTTCATCCAGGGGCATTCGTCGAAGGAGCGGACATCGGAGGGAACCTCCTGCCAGGTTTCCAGCTCCTCGGAGAATTTCTCGCTCCGGTTGCCGTTCCAGAAATAGGTCACATGGCCGTATTTCTGCGTTTCGGAGCAGGCATATTCATTAATCCCGTTCTC
>CADBLV010000177.1 GCA_902795555.1 uncultured Eubacteriales bacterium
TCCGTTGCGGACCAGCGCCAGGTCGGTATCGGCCACGGCAACCTGGGCGCCATGCTGCTGGATGAGGAAACCGAATGCTTCGCGTTCCTCGCCGGCCACGAATCCTTCGCTGCTGCCGAAGGCGCCATCAAAATCGCGCTGAACGCCAATAAGGTTCGGAAAAAGCCCCTCCGCGTCATCCTGAACGGCCTGGGCAAGGATGCCGCCATGATCATCAGCCGGATCAACGGCTTCACCTACGTGCAGACGAAGTACGACTATCTGAGCGCGGACGTGAAGGAAGACCACGCGCTGACCGTCGTGAGCAAGACTGCGTATTCCAACGGCGATCGCGCGAAGGTGAACTGCTACGGCGCGGACGATGTGCGCGAGGGCGTGGCCATCATGTGGCACGAAGGCGCGGATATCAGCATCACCGGGAACTCCACGAACCCGACGCGTTTCCAGCATCCGGTGGCCGGCACCTATAAGAAAGAGCGCTGGGAAGCCGGGAAGAAGTACTTCTCCGTGGCCTCCGGCGGCGGCACCGGGCGCACCCTGCATCCCGACAACATGGCGGCGGGCCCTGCCTCCTACGGCATGACCGATACCATGGGCCGGATGCACAGCGACGCGCAGTTTGCCGGAAGCTCTTCCGTGCCTGCCCATGTGGAAATGATGGGATTCCTGGGCGCGGGGAACAACCCCATGGTGGGGATGACGGTGGCAGTGGCTGTTGCGGTTCAGGAGGCTCTTGCCAAATAATTTGATTTCATACGCAGGCGGCTTCTGACGAGGCCGCCTGTTTTTGTGGTGTTCAAAGGCTTGAAATCCGGAGCGCCGGGTGGGAAAATAGAATGGGATTTCCGATGGGATTCCAAACGGCAGGAAAGGAAAGAAGATAGCATGATTATCGCACTGAAGAAGGAAACGCCCCGGGCGGAGCGGGAACGGCTGATTGACTGGCTGGAGAGCTATGGCGTGAGGACGCATCTGTCCGAAGGGGAATATCAGACGATCATCGGTCTGGTGGGCGATACGACGCGCATCGATACGGATCTGATCAGCGGACTGGAAATTGTGGAGAGCGTGACCCGGATTTCCGAGCCGTTCAAGAAGGCGAACCGTAAATTTCATCCGGACGATACGGTGATCCGGGTGACGGAGGAGGCGGCTTTCGGCGGGGGCGAATTTCAGTTGATCGCCGGGCCCTGCTCCGTTGAGAGCGAGGATCAGATGGAAACCGTGGCGGAAGCTGTGAAGCGGAGCGGCGCGGGCGTGCTGCGGGGCGGCGCGTTCAAGCCCCGGACATCGCCCTATGACTTTCAGGGGCTTCATGAAGAAGGGATCCGGATTCTGCTGGAAACCAAAAAACGGACGGGAATGCCGATTATCACCGAAATCATGGATATCGCTCATCTGCCGCTGTTTGAGCAGGTGGACATCATTCAGGTCGGAGCCCGGAATATGCAGAATTTCGAGCTGCTGAAGGAGCTGGGCCGGATTGACAAGCCGATCCTTTTAAAGCGGGGACTGGCGAACAATCTGAAGGAGCTGCTGATGAGCGCAGAATACATCATGGCCGGCGGAAACGAACGGGTGATTCTGTGCGAACGGGGCGTGCGGACATTTGAGACCTACACCCGGAACACGCTGGATCTTTCCGCTGTGGCGGTGCTGCACGAGCTGAGCCATCTCCCGGTTGTGGTAGATCCCAGCCACGCGACGGGACATGCCCGATATGTGCGGCCCATGGCTCTGGCGGCGGCAGCCTGCGGGGCGGACGGCCTGATGATTGAAGTGCATAACGACCCGCCCCATGCCCTGTGCGACGGGCCCCAGAGCCTGACGCCGGAACAGTTTGACGACGTGGCCCGTTCTGTACGGAAGGTACTGGCCGCGGTGAAGGGTGAATAAGGCAGCGAAGGGCTGCCCGGGAAGGAAACAGCTGACGGTCGGGGTAGCCGGCCGCGGCGAAGGGTGAATAAGGCAGCGGAGGGCTGCCCGGGAAGGAAACAGCCGACGGTCGGGGAAGCCGGCTGCAGCAAAGGAGGAAGAAAGCATGGAACGGCAGACGATCGGTGTGGTTGGCCTGGGGCTGATGGGGGCTTCTCTTTGTAAAGCTTTCAAACAGGCGGGACACCGGATCCTCGGGCGGGACGCGGACGGACACGTGGAGCAATACGCTCTGATGACAGGCGTGATCGATGAATCGCTGACGGAGGAGAAGGCCGGGGAATGCGACTTCCTGTTTCTGGCCGTATATCCGGCGGCGGCGGTGGAAGCGCTGCGGGGAATGGCTCCGATGCTTCGGAAGGATACGATCGTATGCGATTTATGCGGAGTGAAACGGGCGGTTTGCCCGGAATGCTTTCAGCTGGCGGCGGAATACGGATTTACGTTCATCGGCGGCCATCCCATGGCGGGACGGCAGTTTTCCGGGATCAAATATGCGCAGGAGACGCTCTATCAGGGGGCGACGATGATTCTGGTTCCCCGGGAGAAGGAAGACCTTTTCCGGATGAGCCGACTGAGGGATTTGCTGAAAGACGCGGGATTTGCCGCGGTGACGCTGACAACGGCGGAAAAGCACGATGAAATGATTGCCTTCACCAGCCAGCTGGCCCATGTGGTGAGCAATGCTTACATTAAGTCCCCCACGGCGCGGGATCATCAGCACTTTTCCGCGGGGAGCTATCGGGATCTGACCCGGGTGGCCAAACTGAACGAAACCATGTGGACGGAGCTGTTTCTGGACAACGCGGACTATCTGGGGGCCGAGCTGGACAACCTGATCGGCGCCCTGAGTGAATATCGTCAGGCCCTGCGGGCCCGCGACGCGGAGGGGCTGAAACGCCTGCTGCGGGAAGGACGGGAGCGAAAAGAGGAGATTGACACGGAATGGAAAGCATAAAGATTCAGACCGGAATCCCTTATGACGCCCTGGTGGGACGGGGACTGCTGGACGAGGCAGGGGAGCTGGTTCGCCCGGCCGTTCGGGGGAGACGGGCTTTGATTACGGCGGACGGGCATGTGGCACCCCTGTATCTGGAACGGACGCGGGAGAGCTTCCGGAAAGCCGGATTTCAGGCTGAAATCTTTGTGTTTCCGGCGGGGGAGACGGCAAAGCGCCTGAGCACGGTGGAATGCATGCTGACGGAGGCTGATCGGGCAGGAATTACCCGGACGGACTTTTTCGTGGCCCTGGGCGGGGGCGTGACGGGAGACATGACCGGGCTGGCGGCGGCGCTGTATCTGCGCGGGATTGATTTCATTCAGATTCCGACGACGCTGTTGGCGATGGTGGATGCTTCCGTAGGAGGGAAAACCGCGGTGAACCTTCCTTCCGGGAAAAACCTCTGCGGCGCCTTCCATCAGCCCAGAATGGTTCTGTGCGATCCGGACACGCTGGATACGCTGCCCGCGCCTGTGCTGGCGGAAGGTATGGCGGAAGTGATCAAGCATGGGGCGATCTGCTCGCCGGTGCTTCTGGATCGAATCCGGGAGGGAAGCGCGGCGGGAGACCTGATTGCCGACAACATCCGGATTAAAAACGGGATTGTCAGCCGGGATGAACGGGAAACGGGCGAACGAAAGCTGCTGAACCTGGGACATACCTTCGGCCATGCGATCGAGAAACTGAGCGGATACACCATCTATCACGGCGAAGGCGTGGCGGTGGGCATGCTGATTGCGGCCCTGGCCGCGGAGCATCACGGCCTGTGCGAAGACGGGGTATATGCGGAGCTGAAGGAGTTAATTTCGGCCCGGGGACTGCCCACAGGCACTTCCTGGTCGGCGGCGGAGATCGCGAAGAATGCCATGAACGATAAAAAAAGGGCCGGAGACAACATCACGATTGTGCTGCCGGAGAAGCGGGGATACAGTGTGCTGAAGACCCTGCCGGCGGAAAAGCTGCGGGAATGGATCGAATGCTGCGACGGAGAGGTGACGGGAATATGAGAATTCGGATTACCCCCCGGCCTCTGGCGGGAACGATTGACCCGGTGATCAGCTCCAAATCGCAGACGCACCGGGCTCTGATCGCCGCGGCGCTGTCGGGAGAACGGACGGAGCTGCAGTGCGCAGCCTTCTGCGCGGACGCGCAGGCGACCATCCGATGCCTGGAGGCTATGGGCCGGCGCGTGACACAGGCGGAAGGGACATATCTGGTTTGCGACCCGCGGGAGCAGGGGCGAGTACAAAACAGTCCAAAGGATAGCAGGACAGACGTGATCCTGCAGTTTTCCGGGGAGGAAACGCCTTTGCTGGACTGCGGAGAAAGCGGATCCACGCTGCGTTTTCTGTTGCCGGTGGTCGGGGCGCTGGGTATCCGGGCTGCTTTCACAGGGCGGGGAAAGCTGGCGGAACGACCGCTGTCGCCGCTGTATGAGGAGATGGAGGCGCACGGGGTGCGGCTGTCGCCGCAGGGACGGTTTCCCCTGACGATGGAAGGGCAATTAACCTCCGGTATTTACCGAATGGCAGGGAATGTGTCCTCCCAGTTTTTCTCCGGGCTGCTGATGGCTTTGCCGATGCTGGCGGGGGATAGCGAGATCCGGATTGAGGGAAAGCTGGAATCCGCGTCCTACGTGGGGATGACCCTGGAGACCCTGGAACGCTTCGGGATCCGGATTCTGCGGAAGGAGTGGGGATTTTTCATTCCCGGCGGACAGACCTATCGAAGTCCGGGATGTCTGACCGTTGAGGGGGATTGGTCCGGAGCGGCGTTCTGGCTGGCGGCGGGAGCGCTGAGCGAGGAAGGAGTTGCCTGCGGCGGGTTGAACGGCGAGTCCGCACAGGGCGACCGGGCGATGCTGCGGCTGATGAAGGATTTCGGAGCCCGGGTTTCGGAAGACGGGGGATTAATTCGGGTTTCCCGGGGACTGCTGCGGGGACAGGAGATTGATATCGGCGATATTCCCGACCTGGCGCCGGCTCTGGCCGTGGTTGCCGCCTTCGCGGAGGGGGAGACGGTGATTCACCGGATCTCCCGACTGCGGCTGAAAGAATCGGACCGGGTCGAATCGGTGCTGGCGATGATTCGAAGCCTGGGCGGTCGGGCGGAAGCCACGGAAAACGAAATGCGGATTCAGGGCGGCGGGCTGGACGGCGGCATTGTGGACGCTTTCGGGGATCATCGGATTGCCATGGCTGCGGCGGTGGCCGGGAGCGCGGCGAAGGGGCCTGTGGAGATCATCGGCGCGGAATCGGTTTCGAAGTCCTATCCGGGATTTTTTGAGGCTTTTCAATCTCTGGGTGGGGAGTTTGTTGTTACAGAGGAGTAATGATATCCCTGCAGATTACCGGGATTATCATATCTCTCCTCTTTCACCGCAGATCCGGGAGTGAAGGGCGATCCCCTGAAAAGGATCTGCGAATCATATCATGCAAGGAGATTATGGGATGCGTTTTCAGGGAAAAAAGCTGATGGTGAGCGTTTTCGGACAGAGCCACGGGGCAGCCATCGGCGCTGTGATCGACGGACTGCCGGCAGGCTTCCGCGTGGATCGGGAACGGCTGCTGGCTTTTATGAGCAGGCGGGCACCGGGCCAGGGACGATTTACGACAGCCCGCAGGGAAACGGACGAGCCGGAGTTTCTGAGCGGGATGATCGATGGCGTGACATGCGGGGCTCCGGTTTGCGCGGTGATCCGAAACGGAGACACAAAGAGCAAGGATTATGAGGCGTTTCGGCAAACGCCCCGGCCTTCCCACGCGGATTACCCGGCGCTGGTGAAATACGGCGAAAGCTATGACATCCGCGGGGGCGGCCCCTTTTCCGGCAGACTGACGGCGCCGCTATGCGTTTCGGGCGGCATCGCGCTGCAGATGCTCGAAGAAAAGGGGATCCGGATCGGGGCCCATATCGCCACCATCAGCAACCAGGCGGATCGGCGGTTTGACCCGGTGCGGGTATCCGCGGCCGATTTTGAGCAAATCCTCGCCAATGGTTTTCCTACCCTGTCCAGGGAAGCGGGGGAGGAGATGATGGCGGAAATTGAGGAAGCCCGGAAGGCGGAGGATTCCGTGGGCGGAACGGTCGAAGCGGCGGCGCTGGGGCTGCCTGTCGGGCTGGGCGGGCCGCTGTTTGAGGGCCTGGAAAGCTCTCTGGGCGCAGCGCTGTTCGCGATTCCTGCCGTGAAGGGCGTTGAATTCGGCGACGGCTTTTTTGCCGCGCTGCTTCGGGGATCCCGGCATAATGACCCTTATGCCATGAGCGAGGGAAAAGTCGTGACGAAAACCAATCACGCCGGGGGGCTGACGGGAGGCATGACGAACGGAATGCCGCTGATTTTCCGGGTCGCGTTTAAGCCGACCCCGTCCATCGGACAGGTGCAGCAGAGCGTCAATCTGGCCGATGGGACAGAGACGGAGCTCGTGATTCGGGGACGGCATGATCCCTGCGTGGTGACGCGGGCTGTGCCGGTGGTCGAGGCGGTGACCGCGCTGGTGCTGCTGGACGAGGTGCTCAGCGCCTGAGACGGGAGAGCTGGTGTCCTGACCGGGAACCGGAGCATTTGACAGGGGAGGATGACGGGGTGGAATACGGACTGATCGGGGAAAAACTGGGACATAGTTTCTCTCCGCAAATCCACAGGGAACTCGGCGGATATGATTATCAGCTGAAGGAGCTTGAAAGGGAGGAACTGGAACCTTTTTTTCGGGAACGGGATTTCCGGGGGCTGAACGTGACGATTCCGTATAAACAGGCGGTGATTCCCTTCCTGGACGGGATGACGGAACAGGCCAGGCGCATCGGCGCGGTGAATACGATTGTCCGGGACGGGGATGGCCGGCTGATCGGAGACAACACGGATTATCAGGGCCTGATGACAATGCTGAATCGGGCAGGGATCCGGGTGGACGGCCGGAAATGTCTTGTGCTCGGCAGCGGGGGCGCATCCAAAACTGCCGTGACCTGCCTGCGGGATCTGGGAAGCAGGGAAGTTCGGGTGATTTCCCGAACGGGGGAGGACAATTATCAGAACCTTTCCCACCATCGGGATGCGGAGATTCTGATCAACGCCACGCCGGTCGGGATGTTTCCGAACAACGGGGAGTCGCCGGTGGATCTGGATCTGTTTCCGGAGCTGAAAGGCGTGGCGGATCTGATTTATAACCCTGCCAGAACGGCGCTGCTTCTGCAGGCGGAGCGCAAAGGCATTCCGACCGCGGGCGGACTGACGATGCTGGTGAGCCAGGGACGGGCCGCGTGCGAGCGGTTTCTGGGCAGGAAAATTTCCCCGGAAGAAGAGGAGCGGGTGATTCGCCTGATCGAAAAAGAGACACAGAACTGGGTGCTGATCGGCATGCCCGGCGCGGGAAAGTCAAGCGTTGGACGGCTGCTGTCGGCGCGAAGTGGACGGAATCTGGTGGATACGGACGCGATGATCGAGGAAGAAAGCGGCGGAATATCCTGCGGGGATCTCATCCGACGGTTTGGCGAGGATGCTTTCCGGCAGATGGAGACCCGGGCCGCGGCGAGGGCCGGGAAGATGTCCGGGGTGATTATCGCCACCGGCGGGGGAATCGTGACCAGGGAGGTGAACCGGGATCTGCTGCGCCAGAACGGGGTGCTGATTCACCTGGACCGACCCACGGAAGCACTGGCGACAGACGGGGACAGGCCCCTGTCCCGGACAAGGGAGGAGCTGGAGCATCTGGCGCGGGAGCGGGCGCCGCTGTATCGGACATGGCGGGATCTGCGGGCGACGGGAGAAACTCCGGAGGAAACGGCAGACATGATTTTGGAGGCACTGGGATGAAGATCTGGATTATCAACGGACCAAATCTGAATATGCTGGGAATCCGGGAGCCAGAGGTGTATGGACGGAAGACCTATGCCGACCTGTGCACGTTTCTGGAGGAGAAGGCAAAGGAACTGGGCATCGGGATTGACATTTTCCAGTCCAACAGTGAAGGCGAGCTTGTCACGCGGATCCAGCAGGCGCTGGGAGCGGCAGACGGGATTGTGATCAATCCGGCGGCTTATACACACACCAGCATCGCGATTCTGGACGCCCTGAAGGCTGTGAACCTGCCGGCGGCGGAGGTTCATCTGAGCGATGTCACCCAGAGAGAAGCCTTCCGACAGATTTCCTATGCGGGAATGGCCTGCCGGTATCATTTTATCGGAATGGGCTTTGAGGGATATTATCAGGCGATGAAGGCGCTGGCGGAAGCGGACTGATTTGCAATATCAGACAAAATGGCGTACAATAAAAACCGGGAAAGGAGCTGATGCGTGTATGTGGCACCTTGTATCAGACACCAGCTGTGATTTGTTTGAGCTCAGCGGAGGAGAAGGAGTTTTTGATTTTTCGACCATTCCCTTCTCCATCCGGATCGGGAACCGGGAATATATTGACGATGATCAGATGCCTGTGGCGGAGATGCTGGAGGCGAATGAAAATCATGCGGAGATGGCCCAGACATCCTGTCCTTCTCCGGAAGACTGGCGAGAGCAGTTTGAGAAACCCGGCCCAGTGGTTGCTTTCACGATTTCCAGCGCACTGAGCGGAAGTTATAACAGCGCCTGCACGGCCCGAACGATGATTCTGGAGGAGGAGCCGGAAAAACAGATCGCGATCATTGATACCAAGGGAACCGGGCCTGAGGTGGCGGCGGCGGTGCTGAAGGCGCGGGAACTGATTCTGGAAGGAAAGACGTTTGAGGAGATCGAAAAGGAACTGAACAGGACCGTGGAAGAAACGCATATTGCTTTCGCGCTGGCGTCCTATCACAACCTGATCAAGGCCGGCCGGGTGAGCCGACTGGTGGGGTTTATCGCCGGACATCTGGGATTCTGGGGAATCGGAATCGGCGATGAAAAGGGCGAGATCGCGATGCGCGGCAAGGCCCGGGGCGACCGGAGCATGGTGCGTCTGCTGGCGGAGGAAATTCAGAAGATCGGTTTGTCGAAGAACCGGAAGATCCGGATTCATCACTGCATGAACGAGAAGGATGCGACGGCGCTGGCCGGGCAGCTGAAGAATAGCCTTGGGGACATCCAGATTGACATTACGCCGACGCGGGGACTGGACAGCTTCTATGCGGAAAGACGCGGACTGATCGTCAGCTTTTGAGCTGTGGACGGATCATCAGGCAAAACAGTCAACCGAAAAGAATAGCAGACGTGAATCTGCAGATCACAGAGGAAACAAAACAGCCGATCCGTAAGGATCGGCTGTTTGACGGTCAGGAATTGGATGACTGTGAAGTCAGATTTCACGGGTCTTGGTTCCGATATAGCACAGGGCAACAGTGCCGGGGCCGCAGTGTGCTCCGATGACGGGCCCGACATTCTCCACAAGGATATCTGATCCGGGCAGCTTCTGAGCTGTCAGAGCACGGCAGCGCTCCGCGTCTTCCGGACTGTCGGCGTGGAGGACCAGGATGGGACTTTCCTCCGGATCGGGAGCGAATTCCAGCATCTTGTCGACCATGTAGGACACGGCTTTTTTCCGACCGCGTATTTTCTGGATCGCACTGAGACTGCCATCTTTCGCTTCGTAGATAATCGGCTTCAGATCCAGCATGGAGCCTACGGTGGCCGCCATGGGAGAGATCCGGCCGCCGCGCTTGAGGTATTTCAGATCGTCCACCATGAACAGAGCCTGAGCCCGGAGCTTGTTGTTTTCCAGCCAGTCTGCTACGTCCTGAATGGAGGCGCCGGAACGGTACATCGTGTGGGCTTTCAGAACCAGCAGCGTTTGCGGGCCGGAGATGCTCAGCGTATCCACCACGATGAATTTTCTGTCCGGATAGGACTTAAGCAGCTTCTCCCGGGCAGAATAGACGGCCTGCAGAGTGCAGCTCAGCTTGCTGGAAAAGGCAACGAAGAGAAGATCTTTTTCCTTCAGGATGGGATCAAAGTAATCCAGATACGCCTCCTCATTCAGCGCGGAGGTTACCGGAACAGCGCCTTCCCGCATCGCGTCGTAGTAGCTTTTGTGATCCAGCATCTGACCCAAGTCATCGAAATATTCCCTGCCGTTCAGGGCATAGGGCATGTAGACGACGGGAATGTCGTACTGCTCTTTCAGATGATAGGGGAGATCGCTGTCGCTGTCAGTCATGAATACATAATCCAGAGCCATGGGAATCCTCCTTTGAGACGGAATAAAAGGATCAATGAATGAACAGGGATATTGTATCTTATATGTAAAAAAAATGCAAGTGGGGGATCAGCCTCCGTTCCGGCTCCAGACGGTGTTTCAGACGGCTGTACGGAAAATGAAAAAACGGGCAGGGCTGCTTTACGGAGCCTGATTGGCCGGGAGCTTCAGGGCGCGGAAAACCCGATCTGCGACAATGCCTGTGAGGCAGCCGACGGCGGCGCCTGTCCCCAGGAGGATAGGCAGATAGACCGTCAGCAGCTGGGGGGTTCGCAGGATCGCGCTGGCCACCAGCACCTGTCCGATGTTATGGGCGACAGCTCCGGCGACCGAGGTTCCGACTACATCCCGGATGATTCCTTTTCGAATGGCAAAGAAGACGAGCAGGCAGGCAAGGCATCCGGCGGCAATCAGAATGACGCACCACAGCCTTTGCCCCCGGGGCTGCGGATTCTGGATCAGAAGAAAAACGTCTGCCGCGGCCGCGAAAATCGCGGCTGTCAGCGCGCCTGTCGCCGGCTTTCTGCGAACCGCCAGCATGACCAGCAGGCTCAGCGCTCCGCCGGAGAGGCTGTAGAGAATGGCGGAAAGCGATCCGAAGAGGAAGCCGGACAGCAACACCTTGACCAGCATCAGAAACACAGCGCTTTGCCAGTTCATCAGATAGACCGCGTAGAGCAGGACGGTGTTGGCCAGGCCCAGCTTGATTCCCGGAGCGGCGCCGCCCAGCAGGGCTGTGAGCGGGATGGCCCGGTCCAGCAGCCCCAGGACCAGGGCCAGGGCCGTAAGCAGGCCGAAGCGGGCGACTTTCAGCGTTGCCGTGTTCATGTGAATGGTCCTCGCTTTTCTGAGGTTTCCCCAAGCCTTTTTTCGGAAAGGTTCCCGAACAGGTCCGACGCGTTCTGTGCTGCCTCATCTGCCGCCGGCAGCGGGACAGGGACAAAGAAAGCTTTCTGGCAGGAGCGACAGCATCATTATAGCCCCTTTTCCGACCTGAATCAACCGGACATTCAGGCTTTACTTCACGCCGTTTGTCTGATATAATCATAAAAGGGAATATTATGGATACCTGGTATAGCCTGAAAAAGTGACATGGTCACGGGAAAGGAGTCGTCAGCCAGTGAAAAACACATTTCGCGGCGGCGTGCACCCGGAGGAGAAGAAAGAGCTCAGCCGGGACAATCCGCTGCGCTTGTTTGATCCGAAGGGGGAGATGGTTTTCCCGCTGAGTCAGCATATCGGCAAGCCGGCGAAAGCCATCGTCAAAAAAGGAGATTCGGTTCTGGTCGGCCAGATGATCGCAGAGGCGGACGGTTTTGTCTCCGCCCACATCCATTCCAGCTGCTCCGGGACGGTGAAAGCGCTGGAGAAGCGGAGGGTGCTGACCGGACAGATGGCGGACTGCATCGTGATTGACAACGACGGACAGTTTACCGCGAAGGAAAGCTACATGGCCAGGGAGGACGACAGATCCCTGAGCAGCAACGACATTATTCAGCGGATTCAGGACGCGGGTATCGTGGGCCTGGGAGGCGCCGGATTCCCCACCCATGTGAAGCTGAAACCCAAAGATCCGGACGCGATCCGGTGGGTGATTGCCAACGGGGCGGAGTGTGAACCATACCTGACCTGCAATGATCAGCTGATGCGCAGCAAGGGGCCGGAGATCGTGGAAGGCCTGGAGCTGGTGCTGCGGTTGTTTCCCAATGCCGAGGGTGTGATTTGCATTGAGGACAACAAGCCGGAAGCGATCGAAGCCATGAAAAAGGCGGTAGGGAACCGAGCCCGGATGTCGGTGATGGCGATGATCACCAAATATCCGCAGGGAGGAGAACGCAGCCTGATTGAAGCGGTGGCGGGAACGAATTTCCCGATCAGCAAGTTGCCGGCGGACGTGGGATGTATTGTAGACAACGTGGGCACCCTGTATGCCATTCAGCGGGCGGTGCTGTATCGGGAGCCGCTGTTCAGTCAGGCATATACGCTGACAGGCGAAGCGGTGAACAAGCCGGGTAACTTTATCGTGCGGGACGGCACCAGTTGCGCGGAGCTGCTGGAGGCGGCCGGCGGGCTGAAAAGCGGCGCAAAAGCCGTGAAGGCGCTGGCGGGCGGTCCGATGATGGGCGTTGCTCTCAGCAGCCTGGATGTTCCCATCCAGAAGCAGCACAACGGTCTGACGATTCTGGATCGGGATCCCGTGGAGGAGGCGGAGGGGCTGGTGACTGCCTGCCTGCACTGCGGACGCTGCACGACCGTCTGTCCCATGGGCCTGATGCCCCAGATGATGTGCGACGCCGCGGATCTGAATGATCTGGAGCGATATGAGAAAAAGCTGTACGGTCTGGAATGCATTCAGTGCGGCAGCTGTACCTTCTGCTGCCCGGCAAAGCGGCCGCTGACTCAGACCTTCAAGAAAGCCAAGGCGGAGATCATGGCAAAAAGACAACGGGAAGGAGGAAACAAGTAAATGAACACCGGGATGATGAACCTTTCCTCCGCGCCCCATGTGCGGGATCGGTGGACGACCCCGTTTATCATGCGGGTCGTGTTTCTGAGCCTGATGCCGGCAACCGTTGTCGGATGCGTTGTGTATGGATGGCATGCGGCGGCGATCGTGGCTGTGAGCATCGTGGCTGCCGTGCTGAGCGAGTGGATTTTCAACAAGATTGCCCATAAACCCAGCAGTATCTGGGATGGAAGCGCTGTGGTGACGGGCCTGTTGCTGGCGCTGAGCCTGAGCCCATCCCTTCCGCTGTATATTCCGATTATCGGTTCCGTGTTCGCGATCGTCGTGGCGAAATGCTGCTTCGGTGGCCTCGGAAAGAACTTTATCAACCCCGCCCTGGCGGGACGCTGTTTCCTGCTGATCAGCTTTGGACGGCTGATGAACACCTTCGCCGTGGACGGGGTTTCCGGCGCGACACCCACAGCCAATCTGGCGGCCGGCAGAGCGGTGAATCTGACCTCCATGTTCCTGGGAACCAGCAATGCCGTGATCGGTTCCAGCATTCTGGCCCTGCTGGTGGGCGGCCTGGTGCTTTGGAGCATGGATATCATTCACGGCCAGATCTGCTTCAGCGTACTGGGCGGGTTTACCCTGTTTCTGGCGTTGTTCGGCGGGCAGGGGTTTGATCCGCAGTATCTGGCAGCACAGCTGTGCGGCGGCGGCGTGGTGATGGGCGCTTTCTTCATGGCGACAGACTATGTGACAAGCCCGGTAAGCCGGCTGGGCCAATTCATCTACGGCTGTGTCATCGGCGTGCTGGGCGGGCTGTTCCGGCTTCACGGAAGCACTGCGGATTCCTTCAGCTACAGCGTGATTATCGGCAACCTGCTGACCCCCCTGATTGATACCTACATTGTTGAAAAACCCTATGCCTATCGGAAGAACGCCCTGCGGGGCCTGCGCGAAGACAGCGGGAAACCCTGGTGGAAGCGGATTCCGAAACCGGTGATCGCTCTGACGCTGATCACCGCCATTGCGGGAGTGGCTCTGAGCGGTGTGTATTCCATGACCAAGGATACCATCGATGCGCAGAAGGAAGCGGCGAAGCTGGAAAGCTACAAGATTGTGGCCGGCGACGCGGACGCGTTCCGTGCCATCGAGCAGGCGGAGGAGATGATCACCGGGTCGCATAAGGACGGCGTTTACCATACGACCTTCGGCCGCGTGAAGATCAACGAGGTGTATGAAGCGGTGGACGAGGCAGGGAATGCCATCGGCACAGTGATGAGCATTACCTCTTCCGACGGATTTGACGGGGATGTGACCCTGGCCCTGGGCCTGGATGCTGACGGGAAAGTGACCGGGATCGCATTTACCGAGCTGCACGAGACCCCCGGCATGGGCATGCGAGCCGATGAGGACGGATTCAAGGGCCAGTTCGCAGGCCAGGATTCCGTGCTGGTTCTGGTGAAGGGAGAAGCAGACGACGACGGCGAGATCGCGGCGATTTCCGGGGCTACCATTACCAGTACGGCCGTGACCAACGCCGTCAGCGCGGGGCTTCATTTCTATCAAAATGTGATTAAGGGGGCGAAATGAGATGAAAAAATGTCTCGAACGACTTTATAACGGCCTCCTGAAGGAAAACCCGGTGCTGGTGCTGATGCTGGGCATGTGTCCGGCGCTGGCGGTGTCCACCCGGGCCCTGAACGGGATCGGGATGGGGCTGAGCACCCTGGCTGTGCTGGTGCTGAGCAATCTGGTGATCAGCTGCCTGCGAAAAGTGATTCCGGATCAGGTACGCCTTCCTGCCTATATCGTGATCGTGGCCAGCCTGGTGACGGTGACGGAATTGCTGATTGAGGCCTATCTGCCCAGCCTGTATGAAGCGCTGGGGCTGTATATTCCCCTGATTGTGGTGAACTGTATTATTCTGGGCCGGGCGGAAGCCTATGCCAACAAGCATACGCCGCTGCTCTCCGTGATGGACGGCATCGGCATGGGCCTTGGTTTCACAGCAGCGCTGACCATCGCCGGGGCCCTGCGGGAGTTGCTGGGAAACGGTACGGTTTTCGGCGTAAGGATCATGCCTGCCGCCTATGAGCCGATGACCATCTTTATTCAGCCCCCGGGAGCCTTCCTGATTTTTGCGCTGATTATCGCGATCATGAACGCCATCGGTATTAAGACGCGGCAGCGCCAGCTGGTAGAAAGCGGCTGTGACGGCAATTGCGCGCTTTGTGCCACGGCGTGCGAGAGCAGGAATCCCGCGGAGAAGAAAGGAGGCGCTTAAGAAGTGAACAACAACCTGATTCTGATTATTGTCGCGGGCGCCCTGATCAACAACGTGGTGCTGAATCAGTTTTTGGGCATCTGCTCCTTCCTGGGCGTCAGCAAACAGATGAAGGCGTCGATCAGCCTGGGCGGCGCGGTGATCTTTGTGATCACGATCGCTTCGGCGGTGGCGAGCCTGATGTATGATTTCATTCTGAAACCGCTGGGCATCGAATATATGAAGACCATCATCTTCATCCTGGTGATTGCGGCGCTGGTTCAGATTGTGGAAATGTTCCTGAAGAAGAAGAGCCCTGCGGTGTATAACGCCCTGGGGATCTACCTGCCGCTGATCACCACCAACTGCGCCGTGCTGGGGGTGGCGCTGACCAATGTGCAGAACGGATACAACTTTATTGAGTCCGTGCTGAGTGGGTTCGGAACCGCCGTGGGATATACCATTGCGATCGTGCTTCTGGCCGGCATCCGCAGCCGGATTAACGAAAAGGATATTCCCGCTCCGCTGCGGGGAGCGCCGATTGTGATGATTGCCGCCGCCCTGATGTCCATCGCGTTTATGGGCTTCGGCGGACTTTCCTTCTGAAAGGGGGCGGGCGTATGAATATCATTCTGATCACGACCCTGGTGATTGCCGTTACGGGCATCATTGTCGGCGCGGGGCTGGTGGCCACGGGAAGGAAGTTTGCCGTCCAGGTGGACGAGCGGGAAATCGCCGTACGCAGTCAGCTGCCCGGAAACAACTGCGGTGCCTGCGGATATGCGGGCTGCGACGCGCTGGCGGCAGCCATCGCGAAGGGAGAGGCACCGGTAAACGCGTGCCCTGTAGGCGGAAATCCGGTTGCGAAGGAAATCGGCCGGGTGATGGGCATTGACGCCGGAGAAACGGAACGGAAAGTGGCTTTTGTGGCCTGCAAGGGGAACTGCGAAGTGACCCGGAACCAGGGCAACTATATCGGCATTCCGGACTGCCGCGCTGCAGTGATGAGCGGGATCAGCGTGACCGATTGCGCATACGGCTGTCTGGGATTCGGCTCCTGCGCCGAGGTTTGTCCCGAGCAGGCCATCGTGGTGAAGGACGGGGTGGCCATCGTGAACCGGAATCGCTGTGTCAGCTGCGGCCTTTGCGTGAAGACCTGCCCCCGGGGCCTGATCTCCCTGATTCCGGTCAGCAAGGTGGTTCAGGTGCAGTGCTCCAACCATGACAGGGGGCCTGCGGTGAAACAAATCTGCTCTGCCGGCTGCATCGGATGCACCCTGTGCGTAAAACAGTGTGAAGCCGGTGCCATGACCTTTGACAACAACCTTGCGAAGGTGGACAATGAAAAATGCACCCTGTGCGGCAAGTGCGCTGAGAAGTGCCCGGTGAAGGTGATCACAGCCGGAACCGGCCCCGTGTGAACGACTTCCGATCAGACAGAGGAAGAGGGAACAGCATGAATTATTTTGAGAAAAAACAATGGATTCGTATCGCCTGCTGCGCGGTGGTGGTGCTGGCGGCGGTGCTCTGGCTGACGGGAGCCTTCAGTGGCAAACCTGTGAGCTATTATCTGAAAAACCGTGGAGATCTGGGGCCTGTAACAGAGGCTGATATCGAGTATGTGGTCGTGAAGACGCCGGAAGCGACCAGCCAGGATGGCACCGTCAGCGCGAAGGATTGGGAGGCAGCGTTTCCGTATATCGTGGCCACGATGGGTGACAATAAGGAAAACACTTATGTCACAAGCTATCTGGAGCAGGATCCCTATCTGGTGAATATCTATGAGGGATATGGGTTTGCCAAGGATTACGGCAGCGCCCGGGGACATGCATACACCCTGGAGGATGTGGCAAAAACCGAGCGGCCTCACGCCAAGGCGAACTGCCTGACCTGCAAAACGCCGAACTTCACGAAGCTGGTGAACGATGAAGGCGTCTCAGTGTACAGTCGGCCCTTTGATGAAGTCATGTCCGGGATGGAGGAGAATATCTCCTGCTATACCTGCCACGGCAACGAAGCCGGCAACAACGGGCAGATTGTCATTACTCACAGCTATGTGGACAAGGCACTGGGAGAGAACGCGAAAGCGATTGATCCGAAAGTGCTGAACTGCGGTCAGTGTCATATTGAGTATTATTTCACACCGGAAGACAGCGAAACCATGATGCCCTATCACAGCGTGGCGGAGATGACGCCGGAGGCGATTCTGGCCTATTATGATGAGATGGGTTTCTATGACTGGATTCAGCCCAGCACAGGGACGAAAATGCTCAAAGCGCAGCACCCGGAAATGGAAACCTTCCTGCAGGGAAAACATGCCGGACTGCTGAGCTGCGCGGACTGTCATATGCCCCTGGAGCGGAATGAGGACGGTGTGGTGTATCACAGCCACAAGCTGGTCAGTCCGCTGGAAAACGAAACCCTCCTGGCCGATTGCGCAAGCTGTCACGGTGACACGGATATGGTGACCTTCGTACATAACCTGCAAAACCGCGTGACTACCCGAGAAACTGAGGTGGGGAA
>CADBLV010000178.1 GCA_902795555.1 uncultured Eubacteriales bacterium
GATCTTGAGAAAAAGAAGCTCACCATCTACGCGCCGAAGGGCAGCTATGCCGAATCCTTCGCCAAGAAGTACAAGTATAAGGTGAAGCGCGCCAAATAAAAAGGAGGACCGCAACATGAAAAAATGGACAAGATGGGTGCTGGCCGTTTGCCTGCTGCTGGCCCTGACAGCCGGGGTTGTTCCGGCAATGGGAGACCAGGTTTTCACCTCGGGAGACTATCAATATACCCTGGACAAGGATGACATGGCGACCCTGCTGACAGTGCCCGCTCCGGAATCGTCGGGCCTGCTGCTCGTGCCTCGCTTCGTGGACGGCCATGAGGTGAAATATCTGGATGTCTCCGGCCTTCCTGCGGATGCCCATGAAATTCTTGTCCCGCCGCGGTGCGTGCTGAAATCCACCACGAGTCTGACCCATGAGCTGATTGAGTATCCGTATCGCGATTACGCCTGGGTGCAGGATTTGCATTATGATACCGTTCCGCATATCATCATGGGCCCGGATGACCTGGTGATCGACGGTCATCCATACCGTTATGCCGCGGGCGGAAAGCGGGAGGATCTCGTTCAGGATTATTACTGCTATCCCACTTCCGTGAACGGAAAGAAGATCTGGCTTTATCTGTATCACGAGTATATCACGCTGTATGACAGCGGGCTGTATACCTATTATAAGCTCTCCCCGGAAACCATCGCCATCGGTGCCTTCGAGGACAAAGAATCCAAAAAGATCACCGTCCCGGAAACACTGGACGGGCTGACCGTGGAAGCCATCGCTGCCCTTCCCGATATGGCCACGGTACTCTTCGCGACCTACGCCACAGAGATCAATCTCCCCTCAACGCTGAAGAGCCTGGGAAAAGGCGCCATCTATTCCTCCCATCTGAAAAAGCTGATCCTGCCGGAAGGTCTGGAGGAAATCAGCAATCACAGTATTGACATCTGGAGCCTGAAGAGTCTCACCCTGCCTTCCTCCCTGCGCCGCCTCGGGGTTCGCTTTATGCACATCAACGTGAGCAAGCTGGTCATTCCGGACGGAGTGACGGAGATTGCGCCCGGCGCCTTTGACGACCTGTTTCTGAAAACTCTGGTGCTGCCCGCCGGATTGACCAAAATTCCCGATGGCATGTGTCAGAAACAGCAATTGCTGAAAGAGATCACCATTCCTTCGGGCGTAACGTCCATCGGCCGTTCCGCCTTCCGGGAATGCTATAAGCTGAAAACGGTAAAATTCGGCAAGGATTCCGCCCTGAAAAGCATCGGAGATTTCGCCTTCGCGGACTGTACAGCCCTGAGTAAATTCGCGTTTCCGGAAGGATTGGAAGAGATCGGCAGCCAGGCCTTCTATGGCTGTAAAAAGCTGGATAAACTGGTAATGCCCTCGACGCTGCGGAAAATCGGCTACTTTGCTTTCGGCGAATGCACAGGCCTGAAAAAGATTACCCTGGGCGCCGGCGTGGAAGAAATCGATCAGGACGCCTTCGAGTTCGGATCAAAGAAACTGACGATCACCGCCCCGGAAGGCAGCTATGCCGCAGAATTCGCGAAAACCGCCGGCTACGGCTATAAGCCCGCCAAATAATTCTGCTTATTCCATTCCGCTGCCTGCGTACATGTCCGTTGTATCGCCCTTTCCGAAGGTCGCCGGATCCACTCCGATGCTCTTCAGCCGTTTGCTGCCCATGAACATGCCGTGCATCGTCTGGACGGCAGAAAGATCAAATCCGCTGACATCCAGCGTCTGCAGATATTCACATCCGGAGAACATAAACGACATGTCTGTCACCTTCCCGGTCTTCCATCCGGACACGTCGAGGGCCGTCAGGGCATCACAATCGCCGAACATGTTGCTCATGCCGAAAACTTTGCCGGTATCAAACCCGGAAACATTCAGTTCTTTCAGCTTTCTGCATGCGAGGAACATATTGCTCATACATTCCACTTCTCCGGTTTTGAATCCGCTCAGATCCAGCTCGCGGAGGTTCTCACATTCGCAGAACATGCACTGCATATCCTGCACCAGCGACGTGTCAAAGCTTGTCAGGTTCACCGTCCGCAGCTTCCGGCATTTGTCGAACATATTGCACATATTGGTCACACGGCTGGTGTTGAACCCGCTCAGATCCAGCTCCGTCAGCGACTCGCATTCGTAGAACATGCACTGCATATTCTCCACCAGCGAGGTGTCCATGCCGCTTAGATCCAGCTTCTCCAGCTTTTTGCATCCGTCAAACATCCACACGGTGTTGATCAGGGAATCCATGACCGCGCCGCTCAGATTCAGCGTCAGCAGCCCCTCGCACCGCTGGAACATACCGTCCGCCATTTCCAGAGAGATAAACTGCGCGCCGCTGAAATCCAGTGTCCGGAATCCGGAGAAAGAAAATGCGTTGGTCGCCCGCACAACTTTGGAGAAATCCACCAGTCCGTTCCATTCGATCGTCTCGGCGTTCGTATAACCCTGGAACATGGCGTTGAGATTCTCCGGCATGCGGATCGGCCCGCTGCCGCTCAGATACAGCGTCCGCTGTCCGTCCGCTTCTTCCGCCCAGGCCATGATGCTGCCGTCGCCCGCTTCGGACACATCCCAGGCGTCCGCCCCGGGAGTCCTGTCCGTAAACACAATCCGGTGAATCTCTTTCCGTTTCCAGGGCCCGCCGAAAGCTGCTGTCTCCGGGATCTTGTCGCCGTCCGCAGAACCGATATCTTCTGCCTTCAGGACAGGCAGCACCGCAGCCGTCTTCGGAGTTTCGGCAACCGTCGCCGTCGAAGCCGGCGAAACAGGATCAGGGGTTTCGGTCGGTGTCGGAGTGGGGACCGGAGTCGGTGTCTGCGTGGGCGTCGGTGTTTCCGGCTCCGGCGTCATCGTTACCGTGGGCGTCGGTGTTTCAGTGGCAACCGGAAGTACCGTCTGATCCTTCCCCGGCTTGAAAATCAGATATCCCACGACCGCCAATACTGCCACCGCAATCAGAGCCCCCGCAATGACCCCGGTCTTTTTCTTCCCGTTCTTCTGCGGCTTCGCGCTCAGATATCGGGAGGCCAGCCGATCCATGCTCTCGGTGAAATATTCCGTAGTCGCGCTCAGACCGTTCTGGAAACGCACTTCCTCGATGTCTGCCGGCAGATTTTCCGGAAACTGAAATCCGTTCAGCATAATCGGCACAATATTCTTCTTCAGCTTCAGCGCTTCCGCGATTTCCCGCCGCACCCAGTCTCCTTCCTCTGAGCAGCGATCCAGCGCGTGCGGAGACAGAATCAGCACAAAGTCCTGACAGGAAGCAATGGCTTCCAGCAGGGCTTCGTTAAATTTCCCGGCCCGCAGCACCTCCAGATCGTAAAACACGCTGTATCCACGATCCTTCAGGGCCTGATATACGTGCATGGCGGTCATGTCCCCGCCGTCCCGGCGATAGCTGATAAAAACGTCGCACTTCATGATTTCCTGCCTCCGACGATCA
>CADBLV010000179.1 GCA_902795555.1 uncultured Eubacteriales bacterium
AACACGCGCTGGAAAATCGGGTGCGTCCGGGTCATGATCAGATAGATGCCCAGCGCCAGCACCGGCAGCGCGAACAGGAAAACCATGGAAATCCGCGCGTTGATGGTCAGCGCCATAATCATGGAAAACAGCAGCGTCAGCGGCGCCCGAACCGCCATCCGCAGGATCATCTGAAAGCTGTTCTGAACGTTCGTCACGTCGGTCGTCAGCCGCGTGATGATGGAAGAGGTGCTGAATTTGTCAATATTCGAGAAGGAAAAGTCCTGAATGGCATAATACATGTCGTGCCGCAGGTTCCGGGCAAAGCCGGCCGAGGACACTGCCGCCGTCTTCCCCGCGGCGGTGCCGAAGAACAGGGAAAGAAAAGCGGAAACGAGCAAAGCCCCGCCGTAAAGGAAGATCGCGGACATATTGCCTGTCTCGATGCCCCGGTCCACCAGCCAAGCCATGATCATCGGAATCAGGGCCTCCATGGCCACTTCCCCGATCATCAGCAGCGGCGTGGCAATAGCCTGCTTCTTATACTGCCGAACCCGCGCGGCAAGTTTTTTGATCATCAGATTCCCTTCCTTTCAGTACAGACAAAGATAGATCCCGAACCAGTGCGCAAAACACATTTAAGTCGATCCCATGAGTCTCCGCGTTGTCAGCTTCTTCCGGTTCCCGATTCCCCGGAGCGGTTCATTTCGGTTTCCGATCTCCCGGGGCTGTTCATTCCGGTTCCAGATCCCCCGATCGTTTCTCCGGTCACAGCGCGGTTCTCCTTTCGAATGGTGGATTTGATCTATTATATCACAGGAAAGCGGTTTCGTGGGGAGTTCACAGTAATTTAAGAAAAAACCGTGCTTCACCGCGATAAGGAAAAGCGCTCAGCCGCTTTGAATGAGCCATCGCTGAGCGCTTTTCCGAACATCCCTACGAATACTTATGCTTTCTTTCCGTCCAGGAATTTGTAAACCACAGCCGCCGCAACGCCGCCGACCAGGGGCGCCAGCAGGAACACCCAGATGCCTTCCAGATTGCCGGCGATCAGGGCCGGGCCGAAGGAACGGGCAGGGTTCACGGAAGTTCCGGTGAAGGGGATTCCCAGCAGGTGCACCAGCACCAGCGCGCCGCCGATCACCAGGCCAGCCACGCTGCCGTTGGATTCCTTGGAAGTAACGCCCAGAATCGCGATCACAAACACGAAGGTCAGGATGCATTCAATCGCGAAGCTCATCAGAGCGCTCCCGTTATACAGCGCGTTGCATCCCAGCTTCGTCGTGTCCTTGACAATCAGGTTCAGCAGGGCCGCGCCGCCGATGGCGCCGGCAAACTGCGCAACTAGATAGCCGCAGAAATCCTTCGCGGAAATCTTCCCGCTCACCAGCATCGCGATGGACACCGCGGGATTGATATGGCATCCGGACACATTCCCGATGCTGTAAGCCATGGCCACAATCACCAGGCCAAAGGCTAATGCGGTAATCAGATGGCCGGCCGTCCCGTTGGCAGCGATGCATTCCTGTCCCGCCACACCGCAGGCAAACAGCACCAGCACCAGCGTACCGATAAATTCCGCCGCGTACTTCTTGAAGCTTTCCATATTTTTTCCTCCTTTTTGTTGGCTGACTGTTTTTTCAGCCCAAGATATTGTACTGCATTCCGAAAAATAATTCAAGCCTTCTTATGCCCCCTGTCTCCCATTGTTTTAGTACCACTGGGCCCTCGGTTGCACGATAATCAGGTGCAACCGCAGGCACCCCGCAAAGCCTTATTTTTCAAGGCTTCCGGCGTTTCCGTGTCCAGGCCGTTTTTGTTGAGTGTAACCGTCCCCACCCCGCAATCCCTTCTATTTCAACGCTTCCGACGTTTTCAAAGTTTTAGTGCAACTTTTTTCGAGTGCACCCGGGTCCGAACCGGGTAATCCGGGCAGTTGTTGCCCGGCGGCAGCATTGCGAAGAACAGGAAGGGTTCTCAAAAGTTCCCTCTCCGCTATTGAAATCCACTTCGTAAGTTGCTACAATACGAGGCGGTACGCTGTGATCCCATGCCGTATCTGAGTGACTCTCTTCCCATCGACGTCCGGGCCATGCCGGATCCGGAGAAATGCTTGCCGGAATACGACCGGGAAAGGCTAGAATAATGGTACGTGAGTGAAGAAACAGGAGGTCCGATCGATCATGAAAATTCTCTCCGCGATCATTGCAATTGTTTTGATATTCAATCTGATGCCCCTTTCGGCTGCAGCTGAAACGGATCATCAGATCGAGGAAAAAGTTGTGACACTTTATGTTGGGGCGATTGAGTCCAATACGGAATTTACGTTGTATTTTGTGGACGGTGTGATGGATCTTCCCTGGGTTGAACTCAAATCCTGGTGTGATCTGCTCAATCTGCTGTATCCCGCTTATGGCGGGGATCAAAACTATGCCCTGACCTATGAACAGAAGGGAAGCGAGATCATCCTGAAGCGGGAAAACGGTTACAGCATGACCGTGGATTTTGCGGAGGGAACCATTGCCTTTGACGACTACAACATGTTTTTGCATTCTTCTTCGGATACCTCGCTGCTGGATACGCTGTCCTTCAGCGGATTCAACGAGGCAGGCGAGGCGGAGCTTTTCCAGCGGAATACCAAAGGATCTTTTGACCGTCAGGG
>CADBLV010000180.1 GCA_902795555.1 uncultured Eubacteriales bacterium
GGAAAAAACACGGTGGAGCTATGACCTGCTGACCGAGGTGTTCGGCCTGGACGGAGAAGAGATCTGTTCCACGGTGTTTGAAGGAAACGATGCCGCGCCGCGGGACGAGGAGACCGCAAGCCTGCTGAAGGAAGTCGGGATTCTTCCCGAACACATCTTCTATCTGCCCAAATCCGACAACTGGTGGGAGCTGGAAGGAACGACCGGAACCCCCTGCGGCCCTGACAATGAATGGTTCTATCCCCGGCACAACAGGCCCTGCGGTCCCAACTGCGGTCCGGCCTGCGGATGTGGCCGATATGTGGAAATCGGCAACGATGTCTACATGCAGTATGTCAAGAACGCGGACGGATATTCCCCTCTGGCCAACAAGAATGTGGACACCGGCTTCGGGCTGGACCGGATGCTGGCCTTCCTGAACGGGCTGACAGACGGATACAAAACAGACCTGTTCCTGCCGGTCATTCAGCATCTGGAAGAAAAATCCGGCCTGAAATATGACGAGGATCCGGAAGCCCGGAAGGCCATGCGGATTGTGGCGGATCATATCCGCACTTCGACCATGCTCATCGGCGATGTGAACGGCATTCTGCCCTCCAACGTCGGCGCGGGATATATTCTGCGGCGGCTGCTGCGCCGGGCGATCCGGTACACCCGGAAGCTGGGGCTTGAATCCTCGGTGCTTTCGGAAGTGAGCAGGATCTTCATTGAACAGATTTACGATGAAGCCTATCCGTTGCTGGTCGAAAAAGAGGATTACATCCTGGATGAAATCATGAAGGAGGCCGCGCGGTTCGAGGCGACACTGGTCACCGGCATGAAAGAGTTCAACAAGTGCATCGCGGGAATCCGCCGGAAGAACGAATTCATGGCTCAGAAGGATCCGAACTATCAGCCGGAAACCGAAATCAGCGGCAAGCAGGCCTTCCGCCTGTATGACACCTATGGCTTCCCGCTGGAGCTGACGGAAGAGCTGGCGGCGGAAGAAGGACTGACGGTTGACGCCAAAGGCTTCTCCGAAGCTTTTAAAGAGCATCAGCAGATCAGCAAACAGGAGGGCACCTTCAAGGGCGGCCTGGCTGAACAGAACGAAATCACCGCCCGTCTGCACACGGCCACGCACCTGCTTCACGCCGCGCTGCGGAAAGTGCTGGGAGACGAGGTTGCCCAGAAAGGCTCCAATATCACCACAGAGCGCCTGCGGTTTGACTTCAGCTTCGGGCGGAAGATGACGCCGGAAGAAATCAAAGAAGTCGAGCGGCTGGTCAACGTGGCCATCGACGCGGCGGTGCCCGTCGTGTGTGAAGAGATGACCGTGCCGGAGGCCAAGAGCAAGGGAGCCATCGGCCTGTTTGAAAGCAAATACGGCGAGCGGGTTCGCACCTATAAGATGGGCGAATACAGCTTTGAAATCTGCGGCGGCCCCCATGCGGAAAACACCGGGGATCTGGGATCCTTCAAAATTCAGAAGGAAGAGTCTTCCTCCGCCGGCGTCCGTCGGATCAAAGCCACCATTCAACCGAAGGCCTGACGGGAGGACCTGACAGATGTGTAAAGGCGAAGCGTCGGAATGGGAGCGGCTCCGGGAAATCCGAACCGTTTCAAAGGACGTGTTTGACGGAGTGCTTCTGCATGTGAAGCAGGACACGGTACGCCTTCCCAACGGGGCTGAATCCATCCGGGAAGTGATCCGGCACATCGGCGCGGTATGCGTCATACCGGTGACCAATCAGAATGAAGTGATCATGGAGCGGCAGTATCGATATCCCCTGGATCGGGTGATTCTCGAAATCCCCGCGGGAAAGCTGGACGCCCCGGACGAGGACCGGCTCTCCGCCATTCAGCGGGAACTGAGGGAAGAGACCGGATATACCGCGGAGGAATGGACGCAGCTGGGGGATTTCCACCCGGCTCCGGCCTACAGCGACGAATATATCACGATGTATATGGCGCGGGGACTGCGCAAGGGAAAGCAGGAACTGGACGCGGATGAGTTTCTGGATCTCTACTGCATTCCGCTGAAGGATCTGGTGCAGGATGTGATGGACGGGAAAATCTCCGACGCGAAAACACAGACAGCGATCCTGAAAGCCGCCCGAATCCTCGGAATCTGACAGGAATGCAGGAAACCGGGGAGGCCCGGCGGATCACGGAAACACGAAATGCCGCAGAATGCGACGTATGCTCACAAAAACAGGAAACAGAAAGGGGAACACACCATGAGAGAATTTTTCCAGAAAAGCGCAAAAAACCAGCTGATTCCGGCCCTGATTAACATCATTCTGGGCGTCCTGATTATCATTTTCCGGCGAAAGACGATGGACACGCTGGTTCTCATCACCGGTTGGATTCTGATTGTCGGAGCGGTCGCGATGATCTGCAGCTGCCTTTTCGGCAAAGGCAAAGACGGCGACAGCGATAAGAAGAGTCTGAAATATACCATTGCGCTTCTCTGCGCTGTAGTGGGTCTGTTCTTTATCTTCTCCCCGAAAACCGTGACGGATATCTTCCCGATCCTGATGGGCGTCGGACTGATTCTGAACGGACTGGGCAGTATCAGTTCCAGCGCCGCCATGGAAGGCGGAAGAAGCTTCCTGGCGTTTATTCTGGGCATCCTGGTCATGATCCTGGGCGGACTGATTATTTTCCACCCCGGCGATGTGATCAACATTCAGATGATCCTGATCGGCGCGGCGCTGATCCTCAACGGCTTCGCCTGCCTGGATCTGTTCCGGGTGAACCGCCCCAATGGCCCCGATGTAAATCAATAAGCCGACGGTTTTTCCGTCGGCCCTGTCGAAAGGAAGAAAACGCACGGCGCGGAGCATGCGCCGTTTATCGGGATCGGAGGGTCAGCCCGTCCGGGTGCTCTCCGTCCCGAAGCCTTCTGGCCGCCACGACCAGCCGCTGGTTATCGTCGCCGACACAGGTGATGAGCAACAGCAGCTGGTCTTCTTCGTTTACATCCAGCGGAACATCCACCATGCTGGCCGCGGAAAGGGCCTTCATTTCCCGAAGACGGGCCTCCCGCTTCGTGGACTGGATGGCGGAAAGATCTACAAAATGATTCGTTCCGCGAATGAGACTGATGTTTGCCACGGCAAAAACGGCATACTGACCATCCTCATAAAGGGTATCAAACGAAAACACCTGATGCTGATAAAGATAGGAAGACTTTTCATATTTCCGAAGATCGCCGAACATGGCGCCGCTTTTCATATTGTGGCCGTAAACCAGGAGCGTGTACGGATGCGTAAGCAGGGATATGCCCTGATCCAGGAAAAGGGCGCCGTTCGCGTTTTTCTTTCCCAGCGCATCATGGGTCAGAAAAAAGGTGTTATCCCTGTAAACCACGGGCTCATCCACCTTGTCTATGGTAATCCAGCCGATGATATAACCGCTTTTCTTCCGGAGATTCGCAAAACGGGCGTTGACCGTCAGGTTGGGATTGTCCGGATAGGAGACGGCCGGAAGCGTTTCCCCTTTTTCCGCCTTTTCCATTTTTGTCCCGGACATGTCC
>CADBLV010000181.1 GCA_902795555.1 uncultured Eubacteriales bacterium
ACAGTTTTCGATATGCGCGATGGCTTCCGCCTTCGTGACATTATCGATATACGTATTCATGAACCGCTGACGGTTAAGTGGCATGGCGCGCTCCTTACAGGTGATTTCTCCAGTAATCCAGCATATCCGCGATGGTCTGCTCCATGGGGATTTCCTGCTTCCAGCCGGTGGCGGCCTTCAGCTTCTCAATATTGCCGACAATGATCCGCTCATCCGTGGGGCGCATCAGGGCCGGATCCGTTTTCCGGACCAAGGGATGGCCGAGCTGATCCTCGATCATCCGGACGATGTCCTCCATCCGGTAAATCTGCTCCGAGCTGATATTATAGACCTCGCCGGGGGTTCCCTTCCGGGCCAGCAGCATCAGCGCCCGGACCAGATCCCGCTGATCCATAATCGCCCGCTTCGTTTGCAGATTGCCGCAGCGGAGCTCCCAGACGCCGGTGCGCTCCGCCTCCGCCGCCCGGCGCGTGAAATCCGAGGTGACATCATTGACCTTGCGGGTTCCGGTGGAATTAAAAATCCGGGCCCGGATACAGCGGATTCCGTCATTCATGAAATACTGAAAGGAAAGGAGATCCTGGCCCACCTTGGACACCCCATAGGGATGGAGGGGCTTCAGCTCGGCCGTCTCCAGGACGAAGGGGTCTTCCAGCTCATTCAGGGTCTGGCCGTATTCCGCGCTGGAGCAGGCCACCACCACCATGGGGTCATACTCCGCCCGGCAGTACTTGCGGGCCTTTTTGACCGCCTCATAGACCGCCACGGTGCCGTTGACATTCACGTCGATGGTTTCCATGGGGCTGACCCAGGAAACCGTGGGATAGGACTGGGCTGCCAGATGATAAATCTCCTCCGGGAGGGTATCCATGATCAGGTCCTCCAGGCCCTGGCCATAACGCAGGTCACACTGGACAAAGCGGACCGGGGCCGTTACCTGCTCCACGTTCTTTTTATTCTTATGCCAGACGCCCGTGACGGCATCCCCCCGGGCGCAGAGGGCCTCCACCAGATGGGAGCCCACCATGCCGCCGGCGCCGGTTACCAGTACATTCATGTGTTTCTTCTCCTTCAGAACCCCATTTCCGGGTCACATCGCGCCTTTGCGGCGGAACACCGTACCGACGGTTTTCAGCAGAATTTTGAAATCCAGGGACATGCTCCAGTTGGAAATATAATCCGTATCCAGCTTGATGACTTCCTCAAAATCGGTGATCTCACTGCGGCCGCTGACCTGCCACATGCCGGTGATTCCCGGCTTGCAGGCCAGGCGGGCCCGGTGATGAAACTCATATTTTTCCCACTCGTCCACCGTCGGCGGCCGGGTGCCCACCAGGCTCATTTCGCCCCTGAGGACATTGAAAAACTGGGGAAACTCATCCAGGCTCAGGTCCCGGATCTTCTGGCCGATACCGGTTTTTTTCGTGCCGTCCGGCAGGATTTCGTTCCCGATGATCCGGGGATCGAAATCCATCTTGAACATCATGCCGTCCTTGTTCCGGTTCTGATCCATCAGCTCCCGCTTATGCTGATCCGCGCCCACATGCATGGAGCGGATTTTGATGATTTTGAAGGTTTTGCCGTTCTGGCCGATCCGCTCCTGCCGGTAGAGAATCGGGCCGGGAGACTGCCTTTTGATCATCGGGCCGACGACCGCCATGATTCCCAGCGCCGCCAGGCTGCCGAAGAAGCCCCCGATCAGATCCAGGACCCGCTTTTCCAGCTGCTGGAGCGGGGTAGCGTAGTTGATCGAGGTGGTCAGCACCGTGGTTCCCCCGATATACTCCACGAACTGCTTGCATTTTTCCCCGGAGACGCCGGTGATATGATAATGGGTGGGAACCGCCATTTCCCGGCAGTTCTGCAGGAAGCGGGCCACATCCGGCTCCACGGAGGGGCAGTCCACATAGACCGAATCAATCCAGTGCTTGCAGATATAGGGGGCCGCCTCCGCCAGGGTACAGACCACCGGCACCCCGGCAATTTCCTGCCGGCCGCACGGCCGACGGGTAATCAGCCCCGTCAGGTGATAACCCTCCGCCAGATTCGTTTTCAGCCGCTGAACCGTTTCCTCCGCCTGGCCGTCCTCCACCAGGGCCAGCATGGAAACGCGGGAGGAGACCGGGATTTCCCGGTGGCGCAGCACCAGCTTCCACAGAATCCGGAAGCAGTAGCCCACCGGGATA
>CADBLV010000182.1 GCA_902795555.1 uncultured Eubacteriales bacterium
GTATTCATCATCTCCGTGATTCACAAACACCCGCTTCGGTTTATTCTCAAACTGACTCAGCCACCGAATCAGGCCGCCCCGGTCCGCGTGTCCGGAAACGCCGGCCAGCAGCCGGATTTCCGCGTTCACGTCAATCCGTTCTCCCATGATGTTCACAGAGGAGGCGCCGTCAAAGATGACGCGTCCCAGTGTCCCCTGAGCCTGATACCCGGTGAAAAGAATCGTGTTCTTCTTGTTCCAGATGCCGTTTTTCAGATGATGCCGGATCCGGCCGCCGTCGCACATCCCGCCGGAGGCAATGATCACCTTCGGCTCTTCATTGTCGTTCAGCGCCTTGGATTCCTCTGTGGAGGTGGTCATCTTCAGTCCGTCAAACCAGATGGGGTTTATTCCTTCCTTGAGAACTTCCTGGGTGTCGTCGTCCAGGCAGGAGATATCACACTGCAGGAACACCGCGGTCGCCTCGTTGGCCAGAGGGCTGTCCAGATACACCGGGAAATCCTGATATTCCGGCAGCAGACGCTGCTGCTTGATGGCCCGGAAGAAATAGAGCAGTTCCTGCGTGCGTCCGACGGCGAAGGACGGAACGATCACCGTTCCCCGTCGGGAGAAGGTTTGCCTGAGGATTTCGGTAAGCTGTTGCACCGGCTCCGCAACCGCTTCGTGATCCCGGGTGCCGTAGGTGGATTCGATCAGCAGGTAATCCGCGTCCTTAACGGGCGAGGGATCCCGGATAATCGGCTGATTGATGTTTCCCACATCCCCGGAAAACACCATCTTGACCTGCTTCCCCTCGTCTTCCAGGAACAGCTCTACAAAGGAGGATCCCAGTAGATGGCCTGCGTCCGTAAAACGTACATCCAGCCCCTCATCAATCATTTTCCGCTGACCGTAGCGGCAGGGCTGAAACAGCTTCATGACATTGGCCGCGTCCTCTGCGGTGTAGAGCGGTTCCACGGTGGCGCCGCCTTTTCGCAGGTTCTTCTTTGTCTGGTTGGCCGCGTCCGTCTCCTGGATATGGGCGCTGTCCGCCAGCATGATGTTGGCAAGGTTAATGGTCTCCGGTGTGGTGTAAATCGTGCCCCGGAATCCGTTTTTATACAGAAGGGGCAGCCGGCCGGAATGGTCGATATGAGCGTGGGTCAGAAAAACATATTCGACCTTCGAAGCCGGAATCGGAAGATCCTTCATCTCAAACTCGTTGATCCCCTGCTCCATGCCGTAATCCACAATCAGATACCGTTCCGGTTTCCATTCGACCATCGTACAGCTGCCGGTCACCTGATGGGCCGCTCCCAGAAATGTGATTTTCATGGTGTCCCTCCGTCATGATGATTTTGTTCAGATGGATGTTTATTTCTTCTTGATCATTTTCTTCACGGTAAAGATACCCAGGGCGATGGAGAAGATGATCCCCACGGTCGCAATCAGCGGCACGCCGTGGGAAGTTTTCGGCTGAATGTTCGCCGTGGCCAGAATACAGGAGCCGAAAAACAGCACACAGGAAAACAGGGCCAGCACAATATTCAGGATCGTCTGCTCTGTCTTGTTGAGAATTTCCTCATAGCCGGTCAGTTCCATGTTCATCTTCATCCGGCCCTTGAGGATACTGTTCATCACGTCGGAAGCCAGCACAGGCAGTTTCGCGGCCTTCTTGCCGATTTCCAGGGCATCCTTACCGGTGGACATCAGTTCCTGCTTGAGGTCAAAATTCTTCTTGGCCCGCTCCATCAGCTTGCCGGAGATGATTTCAAACAGGTTTAGCTCGGGGCAGAGCTCCTCGATAACGCCCTCGATGGTGGCAATGGAGCGCACCAGCATCGTATATTTTCCGGGCAGCGTGATATGATGCTTGGTGGCCAGGTCCACCACTTCTTCCAGCAGCATGGACAGATCCACATCGTTGATGCTGGTGACATTCATATACTTTCCGTACATGACGTCCAGATCTTCCAGGAGCTTGTTCCGGTTGGTCTTCGGGGAAGCCGCGCCCAGAGACGTCACAGCGTTCACCAGCGCGTCCATATCCCCGTCCACCAGGGAAAGGATCAGGTTTTGCAGGATGTTGACATCCCCGTCCGTAATGCGGCCGATCATGCCGAAGTCGATCCAGTAAGGAATCTTGTCGGCGACCATAATATTCCCCTGATGGGGATCCGCGTGGAACGTGCCCACATCCAGCACCTGGTGCAGATAGTTGTTCAGGATCGCCCTTCCCAGCTCCTGGAAATCGCAGCCCATGGCCGTCAGCTTATCCTTCTTGCCGATGGAACAGCCGTCCACAAACGTCATGGTGAAGATCCGCTCGGTGGTCAGATCGTCGATAACCGTCGGGCAGGAAATGACCTTTTCATCCTCGATGCAGTTTTCCTTGAAGAACTTGGTGTTCTCCGCCTCAACCCGGAAATCCAGCTCTTCCTCCGTCACCTTTTCCATTTCTTCGATGACGGCCAGCAGATCCAGCTTCTCCTCGCCGCTGTCGTCCGCCTCATTGATGGTATTGATCAGCGCGGCGCCCTTTTTCAGCAGCACATAGTCATTGCGCATCATGTCGGCAATCAGAGGCCGCTGCACTTTCACAACGACCTTTGTTCCGTCCTTCAGCACGGCGTAATGCACCTGACCGATGGAAGCGGAGCCCAGGGGTTTATCCCGGAATTCGCTGAACAGCTCCTCGATCTTCTTTCCGGTTTCCTGTTCAATCACGGCCCGGGCGACCTGCGGATCAAGCTCCTTCACGTTCTGCCGGAGCTTTTCCAGCTCCTTGCAGAAGCTTTCCGGCAGAAGATCCACGCGGCTGGACATGATCTGGCCGATCTTCACATAGGTGGGGCCCAGGTCCTCCAGCGTGGTGCGCAGTTCGACGGGGGTAAAGCCGTTGGCATAAAAATTATGCGCGGAGAAGATGCCCAGGATTTCGGCGAAACGATGTCTTTCCTTTTTTTCCTTCTCGTCAATCTCCCGGGAAAGCAGGCTCTTCAGCTTGTCGCTCAGCTCCGTCTGGGTATGCTTCAGCTGCTCTTTCCGCTCCTCCAGTTCCCGATGCAGGGCTGCTTTGTTCTTTTCCCGGGCTTCGTTCCACTCCTCTTTCCGTTTTTCCCGGGCATCGATTCGCTCTTCTTTGTACTTCCTGGCCTTGTCCGCCACGGTCGGCTTTTCACGCTCCGCCATGCGGGCAGCCAGCTTCTCCGCCACCAGATCGGCGACCTTCTGCGCCGTCCTGTCGTCCAGCTGACTGAGCACATCCTGAGCCGTCTGCTCGATCGGATCAGCGGGCTCGGCAGGTGTATCCGCCGCGACGTCTTTCGCCTTGCTCACGGCAGTTTTCGTCGCGCCTGTGGCTTCCGCGTCAATCGCTTTGGTCGCCTTCGCGGTTTCCGCGGCTTCCGTTGCGGCGGTGTTCACAGCCTGCTCCGCAGTGTTCTTCGTTTCTTCGGCCGGCACATCCTTCGCAGCCTGTTCCGGGGCTTTCAGGTTCTTTTCGTTCATTTTCGTTGAGGCTGTCTTTGCCATTTTTCCGTTCCTCCTTACTCACCCTTGATCGGCCAGATAAAGGCCAGCCGGAGCATACCGACGGCTGCGTCAAACAGCAGCGTCGCTCCGATCACCTTCAGCAGGGCCCGCGGCGTATCCCACCAGGGATTCAGGAAAATCAGGACGCCCACCGTCAGAAGGACCACCGCCATGATAGCCAGCAGCCACCATCCGCTCCGTCCGGAGGGCCTGACATACATCAGCGCGCTGTAAAACAGTTCAACCCCCTGAAGCACCAGCAACACGCCGAACATCCATCCGAGGATTTTCAGAATATAGTCATCGAAAACCAGAATCGACAGGCCCAGCAGGCCGATGATCATCGCGCAGCCGAGCAGAACCGTATTCATCAGCACCCGCGGGCTGTTCAGGTA
This sequence comes from uncultured Eubacteriales bacterium, assembly GCA_902795555.1. The sequence continues at coordinate 3,909 of CADBLV010000182.1, forward strand.
ATCCAGAACCATCACGGCTGCCGTGATAATGGCAACATAGCCCAGGGCGTCAATCAGCGAACTGATATACCGTTCCGGGCAGATCATCATCATCAGACCCAGCGCCATCAGCGTCATCGAAATTACAATCGAAGAGCGTTTGACTTTGTTCAGTGATTGAAAAAGCATTTCGAACCCTCCACATCATGCATAAACTATTCCTCCTGTATATTGTATCATCTGACGCTGGTTCAAACAAGAGGTTTTTTGATCAGGTATTCACGGCGTACTGTTTCCGTCCCCTCTCCTTTCGGCCAGGTTCAGATCACGGATCTCCGCGGGAATCGCGTCCGTTCGGACACTATTTTCAGGCGATTTTCAGACAATCATCCTCTGTTCCGGAAAAAAAGCTTGACAAATGTCGGAAAACCCCTATAATAGTCCCGTGAGCGCACAGTTTATGGAGAGTTGGCTGAGTGGTCTAAGGCGCACGACTGGAAATCGTGTGTGGGGTGATACCTCAC
>CADBLV010000183.1 GCA_902795555.1 uncultured Eubacteriales bacterium
ACATATCCCCCTGCAAGGCATGTCTCCCCCACCTGTTATTTATATCGTTCAGTGTTATTTTCGCTCCTCAAAATCCTTCTCGATCCGTGCCTTCCAGCTTCTTTCGAGGGTTCTATGGCTTCGCACGGTACAGATTGCTTCGTCCATCGATGCGTAATTGAGCGCCTGTCCCTCCGCGTCATTGCGGAAGGTAACAGCCCGGTCCTCCATGATGCCGTATCGCGCGGCGGTTTCCACCGCGTCGATGTTCGCCCCCAGGAACAGGAACTCCCAGCCGTATTTCTCCTTCTGCCGGGTAACCATCTTCTTAACCTGGTCGCTGGTATACCGGTGAGAGGCGTTCTCCATGCCGTCGGTGGTGATCACGAAGATCGTATGCTCCGGCACATCCTCTTTCCGGGCATACTTGTGGACATTCCCGATATGATGGATCGCTCCGCCGATGGCGTCAATCAAGGCCGTGCATCCGCCCACGTAATACTGTTTGTCCGTCATGGGTTCAATCTTTTTCAGATCCACCCGGTCATAAATCACCTTGCTGTCGTTGGAAAACAGCACCGCCGACACCAGTGCTTCTCCTTCCTCCTTCTTCTGGCGCTCAATCATGCTGTTGAAGCCGCCGATCGTGTCCGTTTCCAGCCCCGCCATGGAGCCGCTCCGATCCAGAATAAATACCATTTCTGTCAGATTCTTTCTCATAAATAACCCCTCCGTTCTGTCTGATTCCGACGCTTTCCGCGTCTTACGGGAATCATTTTGCCTCAGAACAGAGGGAAAAAGGTCGCCCGTCAGGCGACTTCGATGAAAATCATGAATCAAGGTATAGAAAAGCCCGGCAGTTTGAGCTGTCGGGCTTGTGGTCATCATCCCCCGAAAAACAGGGGATTATCTCTTCGCTACATATTTCTGATTCTTGCTTTTGGGCTTGTCCGGAATCGTCATTTCCAGTCTTCCGGAAGCCAGCATGGGCTTCAAATAATGTTCCCTAAAGTGTTTTCGATCATCAAGCCCCATGAACTCCATCATCTCCTGACGGCTTCGGGGTATTGCGCTGAACTCAATCAGACCGATCTGATCATGGGGGGTATCATACGGGGCACTATCAGTTCATTCCGGAACCCAGCAGGGGCATATCAAATTCAAACAGCACCTCGTTAATTTCGTAGATCTGATAGCTGTGGTTCCGGATGAAGTATTCAAGGATGATATCGAATTTGCTGCTGTGTGACAGGGCAAAGCCCGCCTTTCGAAGCAGCTCTCCCGTTTCCTCCAGGGACAGCTCCAGTGCCACCGCAAAGGCACACGCCGTTTCTTTCCGGGGCTTATATGCCGGATTGGAGCGGATTTTGCTGAACAGCTTCCGATCCACGTTCGCCTTTTTATAACATTGGACATCTGTCAGGCCTCTCTCGTCGATCATCCGGAGCAGTGCTTCGGAAAAACTCTCGTCGGTCTGCCGAAGCAAGGCGTTCCAGTCCGGTTTGGCTCCTGTCACGGTCTCGAGCGGCTCAGAGGTTTTCCGTTTGAAAAGGCCTTTATGTCGGGCCGGTTCTTCATGCTGATCCGCCGACATCGCCATTGGAGCTATCGTGGGCGATTTCCGCTGATCCGGTTCTGTCGGAATGGACGGAGAAGGTGCGCTGTAAAGCGAGGCTTCATCGGTGGTGGCGTCCTCAGGCGCTATGCTCTCCGGCAGGGAATCTCCGAGAACGAAAGGAGCTGAATCGGCTTCCTCCTGAACAGACTCCTCGGAAGCCGAAAAATAAGCCTCCTTCGCGTGCCATTGCTGCCATCGCTCGCGCCGGGTGTTTGGACTGTAATGGCTGTCCGCATAGACGTCGTCGATATATTCCTTCACATTCCGGAACAGCTTTTTCCCGATCATCAGGCTGTCCCGCCCGAAAACCACCAGATAGACCGTCATCTCATGATCCATCAGGAACCGGCTGATGGCGCTGACAGCCACGGACATGGCCTGATCCGGCGGATAGCCGTAGGCTCCGGCGGAAATCATGGGAAACGCTACAGTTTCACAGCCGTATTCCGCCGCCAGGGCCAGGGAGTTTCGATAGCAGGCTTCAAGCAGCTGCTCTTCCCCGTTCTTTCCGCCGTACCACACCGGCCCGACCGTATGGATCACGTATTTCGCCGGCAGCCGATATCCCCTGGTAATCTTCGCCTGACCGGTTTCACAGCCACCCAGGGTTCGGCACTCCGCCAGCAGTTCTGGCCCGGCCGCCGCGTGGATGGCGCCGTCCACGCCTCCGCCGCCCAGCAGTGAACGATTGGCAGCGTTGACGATGGCGTCCGTCTTCATCCTGGTGATATCATTCCGAACCAATTGTAAAGGCATAACCTGTTCTCCTTCTGTCGGTTGTTTTTCACTTCCGTTTCATTCTATCGGATTGGGCTGTAAAAAGCAAGGTTCCCGTTTCGCCTTGAAAGCAACCGGACTTCGTGATACACTGGGAACCGGTTCAGGATCAGAACGCGTTCTGTCATGGCGTCTGGCGCCGGCAGATCCGGAAAGAAAGGATGCTTGCAATGCGTTGTGTGGTGCAGCGGGTGACAGAAGCCGATGTCACGGTGATTCACGAGGACGGCAGCCGGGAGATGACCGGCGCCATCGGCCCCGGGATGATGGTGCTGATCGGCGTTTCGACGGAAGACACGGAGAAAGATCTCAAATATATGGCGGACAAGGTGCCGAACCTGCGGATTTTTGACGATGAAAACGGCGTGATGAACCGCAGTATTCTCGATGTCGGCGGCGCGATCCTGGCGGTCAGCCAGTTCACGCTTTACGGGGATGCCCGCGGAGGCCGCCGTCCCTCCTATATCCGCGCCGCGAAGCCGGAGGAAGCCAACGCCTGGTATGAAAAACTGGTTGCGGCCTGGCGGGAGAAGGGAATCCAGGTGGAAACAGGCCGTTTTCGGACGGAAATGCACGTCCGCCTGGTCAATGACGGGCCGGTCACGCTGCTGCTGGATTCCGAAAAAATGTTTTGATGATAAGCTTCGGATTTAAACGGAAAGGAAGCCTGGGATCATGGATACAGAAAAGATGACAGTTGTCACGCTGTCCGTGGGCATCATCGGTACCTGCTGCTATGTGCTTTGGGCGGACGGCCGGGAGGATTGCCTGGTGGTAGATCCCGGCGGAGAACCGGAGCGGATCCGGAAGGCGGCAGGCGGTCGCCGGATCGCCGGGATTCTGTTCACCCACGGCCATTTTGACCATATTGCCGGCGCTTCCAAGCTGGTAGACGCGGAAACCCGTGTCCTCATTCATCCCCTGGACGCGCCGATGCTCTCCGATCCGGATCTGAACGCGGGGCGTGAGCTCCTGAGGCTGGACGTCACCGGTCCGGCCCCGACGGACCTGGTGCGGGACGGTCAGGAGCTGGAGCTCGCCGGCCTGAACATCCGTGTCTGGCATACCCCCGGCCACACGCCCGGCAGTGTATGCTATGAAATCGGAGATCATTTTTTCACCGGCGACACCCTGTTCCATCACGGGTGGGGCCGGACGGATCTTCCCGGAGGCAGTGAGGAGGATCTCTTCCGCTCCCTAAGGCGGATCTTGCCCCTGAGCAAAGAGAAAAAGGTTCATCCGGGGCATGACGCGTGATGCGGCACGGCCCGACGGCAACGGAGAAAAACCGGTACGAGACCGGACAGAACAGCAGACATGAACCGACCGTTCACAGAAGGGAAACACCAGCATGACGGAGATCGAAACCTATCTGGATACCATCGAGCCGGAGTTTCGCGTGATGACCCGGCTTTTTGGCTTTTCCGAAGAAGTCTGGACGCCTCCGCCCCGGTTTGTGCCCCGGGTCGCGGAGGAAGGCAGGAATTATCGCGTCACCTTCGTCGACGGGGAGTTTACGGCAACCCGCACCGCTCCCATTCCCATGGATTCGGACCCCCGCCTGCGAACGCTGCACCGGAAGCGGGCGCTTCGCCGCCTGTGCAAGCAGACCCTGTATGATCTCTGCCGCCGGCTGACCGGGATTCATCCACCCTGGGGATCCATGACCGGCGTGCGCCCGACGCATCTGATGCTGGAAGCCCTGGCGGAAGGGCTTTCTCCGGAGGAGGCGATAAATCGCCTGATTCGGGATTTTGACGTGACACGGGAAAAAGCTGAGCTCCTGGCGGAAGTCGCTGAGCGCCAGCGTCTCCTCCCGCCGCCGGGAGATCGCTGGATGGATGTATATATCGGGATTCCTTTCTGCACAACCCGCTGCACCTATTGCTCCTTTTCCTCCGGCGAACTGGGAGACGGCCGCCTGGTGCCGCCCTATCTGGACGCGCTCTTCCGGGAGATGGAAGCCTGCGCGGCGCTGCTGCGCGACTGCGGAAGGAACCTGCGGGCAGTGTATGTCGGCGGCGGAACCCCCACCGCCCTGTCCGAAGGAGATTTTGAGCAGTTTCTTTCCCGGCTGCTCCGGTGTTTCCCGGGGGCCGCGGAATACACTGTCGAAGCCGGCCGTCCGGACACGATCACCCGCGCCAAGCTTCGTGCCGTCCGGCAGGCGGGCATCGGCCGGATTTCCATCAATCCCCAGACCATGAACGACCGCACCCTGAAGATCATCGGCCGGGCGCACACTGCCGCTCAGGTTCGGGAAGCCTATGCCCTGGCCCGGGAGGAGCAGATCGGTCATATCAACATGGATGTGATTGCGGGGCTCCCGGGAGAAAACGAGGCGGACTTTGCCTGCACCATGTCGGAGGCGGAAGCGCTCCGTCCCGAAAGCCTCACCGTGCACACGCTGGCCATCAAGCGCTCCTCACGGATGAGCCTGGAAAACGCGCCGCTTCCGCCGGGAGATCTGACCGCCGCCATGGTGCGCAAAGGACTGGAAACCGCGCGAAATCTCGGCATGAGTCCTTATTATCTGTACAGGCAGAAATACATGGCCGGCAATCTGGAAAACATCGGCTATGCCCTACCCGGTCATGCCTGCCTGTACAACGTGGACATCATGGAGGAAACCTCCCATATTCTGGCCATGGGCGCCGGCGGCATTTCCAAGCGGATCTGGCCGGAGGAAGGACATATCACCCGGGCGCCGAACGTCTCCAACATTCAGGAATATATCGCCCGGGTCGACGAAATGATCGCCCGGAAGCGGGCCCTTTTCCTGCCGCCGGATTCGGAGGCAGCCCAGGCGGAACCCGCGGATAGTTTTTCAGACCGGAATGCGCAGGGTCCGCGCAACGATGGAAAGGAGTGAGAAACGCGTGAAGGAGATTCTCTCAGTGGATGTCATGCGGCGGAGCGATGCCGCAACCATCGCCGCGGGAACCCCCGGCGCGGAGCTGATGCGCCGGGCCGCGGAAGGGATTTTTCATGCGCTGTCCGCCTGGCCGGGACCGGTGGCGATCGTCTGCGGAAGCGGCAACAACGCCGGAGACGGCTATGCCCTGGCGCTTTTGCTGTGGGACGCAGGGGTTCCCTGCACGCTCTTTCTGCGGGAGGAACGGTTCAGCGAAGACGGCCGTTTCTATTTTGATCAGTGCGTAGCCCGGGAAATCCCAATCCGCCTCTGGCAGGATCTGACCTCTCTCCGTGACTGGCCCACGGTGGTGGACTGTATCTTCGGAACAGGGTTCCGCGGAGAGCCCGCTGGAGAGGACGCCCGGATCATCTCGCTCATCAACGGCAGCGGCGCGTATGTCGTCAGCGTGGATATCAATTCCGGCCTGAACGGGGACAGCGGCCTGGCGGCCGTGAGCAAAGACCCGGTGGGCCCGGACGGCAGGCCTGAAGCCATCGCGGTTCGGAGCAGCCTGACCGTTTCCATCGGTAGCTTCAAGCCCGGACATTTTCTGAATATGGCCCCGGATCTCATCGGAAAGCTTGTTAATTGTGACATCGGAATCCCGCCGATCGAAAAGCCCATGCACCTGATCGAAGCAGAGGATCTGCGGCCGCTCTTCCCGCCCCGGCCGCATTTTTCCCACAAGGGCGACTGGGGCTATCTGGCCCTTTTCGGCGGATCCCTGCGCTATTCCGGCGCCATCCGTCTGGCCTCCCTCGCCTCCGTCGCCATGCGCGCCGGCGCCGGCGTCGTGCGCATCTGCGCCCCCCGGAGCCTCTGCCCCCTGCTGGTTCCGCACATTCTGGAAAGCACCCTGTTTCCCCTGTCGGACCGGGACGGCGATTTCTGTTTTCGGGAAGAAGAGTTTGATTCCGCCCTGCGGAGCGTCAAAGCCGCGGCCTTCGGCATGGGCATCGGACACACCGGGGAAACGGAAAAGGCAGTGCTGTGGCTGCTTTCCCATGGGAAGGTTCCCATGCTGCTGGATGCGGACGGTCTGAACGCACTGGCCGCCGTGGGAACGGACGCGCTGGACGCGGCCGGAGCGCCGGTTGTTCTGACGCCGCATCCCGGGGAGTTCGCCCGGCTCACCGGCCGAAGCGTCCGCGACATTCAAAACGCTCCCGTCCCTCTGGCGGAAGCGTTTGCGAAAAAGCATCGGGTGATTGTGTTATTGAAAGGAACCGCCACGGTAGTCACGGACGGCGCAGAAACCTTCCTGGTCAACCGGGGCTGCCCGGGCATGGCCACCGCCGGCAGCGGCGATGTGCTCAGCGGCATTCTGTCTGCCCTCCTGGCCGCCCATCCGGACCGGCCCCTTGAAGCCGCGGCCGGAGCCGCCTTCCTGGCCGGGCGGGCCGGGGAGCTGGCGCAGGAAAAATACGGGGATGTCAGCATGCTCGCCGGCGATACCGCCGCCTTCCTGCCGGAGGCCATCCGGGAAATCAGAGGGTTGTGAGGTCTCTCCGGGGCCGACCGAAAGTTCCGGAAGCTCCGCAGGGAAACCGTCAGAGAGAACATCTCCCCGGGGCCGGCCGGAAAAACCGGAAAGAACGCTTCGCTGGCGAAATGTCAGATATTGATTCCGCGCAGAATCCGGATGATATCCGGGTCAAAATGGGTTCCCGCCTCGCTGTAAATAATCCCGAGGGCCTCCTCCTTCGAGATTGCCTTTTTATATACCCGGTTGGACACCAGGGCATCGTATACGTCGGCCACCGCCATAATCCGCGCGGACAGGGGAATGTCCTTCCTGCTTCGGCCTTCCGGATATCCCTGTCCGTTCCACCATTCATGATGATATACCGTGATCTCTTCCGCCAGGCGCAGAAACAGCGCATCCTCCATGTCTGAAAAAAGGGTCCGGATCATGGCGTCGCCTTTAGTGGTGTGGGTTTTGATCACATCGAATTCCGCCGCGGTCAGCTTGCCCGGTTTCAGCAGAATCGCGTCCGGAATGGCGATCTTCCCGATGTCATGCAGCGGCGCGGCATTCTCGATTTCCTCAATCAGTTCCTCCGAAAGCTGATCCCGGAATGCCTCGTCCTTCGCCATCTCTCGGGCAAGAGTTCCCACATAATACTTTGTGCGGACCACATGCTCGCCGGTGTTTTCATCCCGGGACTCAATCACCGAGGAAAGCTTTTCAATCACCATGCTTTGCAGATCGTTCCGTTTTCGGATTTCCGCGTTGGCTTTTTCCGTCAGTTCCATCTGCCGGGCGGTCATCTCCGCGTTTCGTTTTCCGATGCCGAACAGCAGAATCTCGATCACAAACACCGCCAGATACCGCGGCATCACATAGTGGAAAAAGAGGCTCAGATTCCGTTCCGGCGGGCATACCGCGATTCGTTC
>CADBLV010000184.1 GCA_902795555.1 uncultured Eubacteriales bacterium
GCAGGGTGATGATGTGATCCGCGGCCGCGATGCCGCTTCCGGAAAGCATCCCCGTCACGCAGAAGGCCAGCAGCAACAGCATGGCAACAGCTTTTTTCATGTTTCTGACTCCTCTCCTCATCTGAAAATACAAGGCAGCCTGCGTCTGTGGCAGTTCTGCCCGAAAAGTTTACGCTCCATCCATACGGCCCTGCAGGAAAACCCAAAGGACTCCCTGCGTTGTCCCAGACCAGATGATCTCCGGAATCTGCCCGCCGGCGAAAGCGGGTATTGATCAGTGGAAAATGTTATTCTGCTTTCTTCGAGAGAGACAGGCAATAAGCGATGACTTCCACGATGCATACAGCGATCAGAAAATGACGTTGCTCCTGCTGAAAAACGCTTCCTTGGCCGGCTTATGGCCGATCAGCATTTCAAACACGAGCGCGTAGAAGACCCATGTCAGCACGCCGCTGCCGATGCCCCGCGGCAGCGCGCTTTTCAGCGCTTCTCTGTTCATGTTGTTTTCCCCCTTATGCCCTAGCGGTTCTATTATAGCTGCATTCCGGTCTCTGGTCAATCAGCCGCGCAGCGCAAAATAACCTGCAACGGCCCGTTCTTTCTTCCCGCCTGCACATTTCTTCCGGGCAGTTACCGCAGTCGGTTGAATTATCGGGTAAGATGGGTTATAATAAACTTATCCAGCGGGATGAGGCTGGAAATCGCTGCATGTCTGACAACCCATCAAGGAGGAGGACAACATGAAAAAGGTTCTTGCAATCCTGGTAACCTTGTGTCTGATGCTGAGCGTATTCGGCGTCCACGCCGAGACCGCTCCGGAAGCGCCCCTTTCCGTGACGCTGGACGTTCTGAACCGAGGCGCGGACGCGTTCTTCGGATGCGACGTGAACATTTCCATCAAGGATTTCATCGCGCTGGGGTTTGAACTCGGCGACGCCTGCGACGTTGTCCTGGAGAACAACCTGTACCGCTATGAATTCAAGTCCGTTCCCTTCTATAACGGCTACTACACGAAGACGGGCGATCCGCTGCTCTGCGCTTACGGCTACGCCGTCAAGGAGAAGAGAGGAGAGGATTATCAGTACACCAGAACCGATTATCCGTATCTTCGCTTCTGCTTCAACAACAGGGAAATGTGGAACCTGCTGCACCTGACGACGGACATGAAGTGCACCATCACCCTGGTCGAGCAGGGCGGCTACGACTATGAGCAGAAGCTCGTGGGCGGCCTGACGTACAGCAAGGACTTTGCCGACTACGAGGCGAAGAACGGTGTTTCCAAGGAAGAGGTTTTCGCCAACTTCCGCGCCGTCCGTTCCGACGCGATGAAGGAAAACGTGCTGTTCCGCTCCGCTTCCCCGTTTGACAACGCCAACAACAGGGCGCCCTACGTGAACGCCCTGGCGAAGGCGAACGGGATCGACTATATCCTGAACCTGGCGGATTCCCAGGCGAAGATTGACAAGTACAGTGAGGCTGAGGTCTGGCAGGAGCTGGACTATGCCCGGGAGCTTCTGGACAACGACCGGGTCTGCCTGATGGCGATGTCCGCGGCCTACGAAGGCGCGGGATACCATACCGCGCTCGTCAGGGGACTGAACAGCGCGCTGGAGCACAACGCGACGAAGATCCTGTTCCACTGCACGGAAGGCAAGGACAGAACGGGCTTTGTGGGCCTGGTTCTGGAGAGCCTCTGCGGCGCTTCCTATGAGGAAATGCTGTATGACTACATGGTGACCTACGACAACTATTACAGCCTCACCGAAGCGTCGGACAAAACGGCGTATGATTATATCGTGGAGCTGAAATTCCACGACATGGTCAACTACCTTCTGACCTTCGATCCCTCCCTGGAGGCCAAGGGAGACGGCACCTATGACCTCGCCGCGGTGACGCCGGAGAATTATGCTGCGGCTGCCCATAACCTCCTCGCGAAGGCCGGCATGAGCGAAGACAACATTCAGGCCCTGACCGCGCTGCTGAAGAAGTAACAACCCCGCATGCGCGGACAACCGCTCCATACGGAAAGTGATCCTGCCCGGTGATTGCCGGTGCCGGGCAAAGGCCGTCTGCTCGCTGTGAGCAGACGGCCTTTGCGGTTTCAGGCATCTCCGAATCGGCCTGCTTCATCGGAGGCCGGTTCGGAGGCCGGTTCCCGCCGGCGCCTTGAACAGCCTGTACGGTGGATTCGGTATGGCTTTCTTGCCTGCAATCGGTCTGGCTTCGGCGCCTGCGCAGGTGTGAACGGTGCGGCTGCAGGCAGGAAGAACGGGTAACTCATAGGAAGAATAACTCCCGGGTTCCTTCATCCAATAGAGAGGTTTTCCTGCCACCTCCTCCAATTGTGCGTATCAAAATATGTCAGCGCTGAAACAGGCGCTGCAGCATAAAGGAAATGACGCGCACAGCGAAGGAGGAAACATAGAATGGATACGAACAAAAATGAACTGAGCATGGATGAACTGGAAGCGGTCAACGGCGGCTGGGATTTAAAGAGCCTTTGGGAAGGCTTGAAAAACTGGTTCTGCGAGCCCCCAAAGAAAGAACAGAAGAAAGATGAACCGGGCGGATGCGAACTCACCGGCGGCGATCTCTGGAAATAATATCAAACCAGATCAGTAACTATCGGCTGAAGGTTTTCAATCCGGGAAAGGCACAGCTCTTTCCCGGATTTTGATATTGTCCGCCGCCGGTCCGTTTGCAAAAGAATCTGTCAATCTGGAAACTCAAACTTTCAGGAGTGAGCTGCGCGGTTAATCAGAACCCTTGCGTCTGACCGGTACCAGCTCAATATAGCCGCGCTCTCCTCTTGGCTCGAGCTGTATCCTCGGATTCATATGATCCCACTCA
>CADBLV010000185.1 GCA_902795555.1 uncultured Eubacteriales bacterium
ATGTCCATACACACGAAGGCGCTGCCCTACAGTGATCTGTCTGGCGATCCATGGCTGATTAAACCAGCATACGTTTACCCATCCGCTTTCATCCTGAAGGCGGACCAGCGTTCTGCTCATACCGCGGGAAAACCGATTCAGGGAAACGGAACGGACAATTCCTTCCATCAGACAAGGCCCCTGGGAATGATCCCCGCAGGGCTGCCTCCGGCTGTGATCCTCATATCGAATCGGAAGGGTATATGCCAAATCGCGCAATGAGACACTCCCCATTGCGCGCAAAGATTCCAGCCTGGTTGGACCGATTCCCTTCAGATCCGAAAGATCCATGGTTTACTCCACTGAAATCAGATAATAATACAGGGGTTGACCGCCGCTGTGACACTCCACATCGCAGTAATCATATTTCTCTTCCAATTTGGCTGTCAGCTTCCGGGCGTCCTCTTCCTGAACATCCGCCCCAAAGTATACTGTGATCAGCTCGTCTTCTTCGGTCATGATCTTGTCCATCATTTCTGTCACAACCGTCTCAATATCATTTCCGGAGAATTCAATCTGTCCGTTATGAAGGCCGATGATATCTCCCTGTTTAATCTCGATACCGTTATAAACACTGTCACGAATAGCATAGGTCACGGTAGCGGTTTTCACATGCTGGGCCGCTTCGTTCATCCGGGCGACATTTTCCTCCACATCGGCATCGCTCTGGAAAGCGATCGCCGCGGCGATTCCCATTGCCACATTCTTGGTCGGCAGCACAATCACGTTCGCCGCACAAAGCTCCGCGGCCTGGTTTGCCGCGAAAATTACATTTCCGTTGTTCGGCAGCACAAAGATATTCTCGGCGTTCACTTTGTTCAGGGCACATAGCAGATCGTCAACGGAAGGATTCATCGTCTGTCCGCCTTCCACGATCTGATCAATGTTCAGATCGTGGAAAAATCGACTGAATCCTTCCCCAAGCGACACTGTCACGAAGCCGTATTTTTTGATTTCTTCCTGATTCTTCTCCGGGGCGGCATCCGCTTCCACAGGCGTCTCTTCCGGCACATTTTCCTTTTCAAGGGCCCGCTTCATTTCCGCCAGATTGTCTATTTTAATATCCGTGATTTCCGCAAGCTCCAGCCCGTATTCCAGAGTTAAGCCGGGATTATCCGTATGCACATGTATATCCGCTGCGTCAAGATCACCGATCACCTTCACATTGTCTCCGATCCGGTTGAGCCGTCTGCGGAAGGAATCCAGATCATGCTCGTCACAATCCTCACGGAACCGTGTCAACCGGAACGAAACACAATAACTGAAGGTTAAGGGCTTGCTCAGGTCATGCCCATCGTCCTCTTCGCCCTCATATGTGTTGTCCATATCCTCGCTGGCCAGGTTGATGTCTTCGCCCCGCAGCACGGAAGCATACCCCTGATAGATCAGCATCAGCCCGCGTCCGCCCGAATCCACAACACCTGCCTGCTTCAGGACAGGAAGCATCTCCGGAGTTTTTTTCAGAATCGCTTCGCCGCTTTTCAGGATGACGTTGATCAGCTGATCGTAATCATCCGGATCTTTCCGGACCTGTTTCATCGCATCCTCTGCGATCACACGGGCCACGGTCAGAATCGTCCCTTCCTTGGGCTTCATCACGGCTTTATAGGCCATTTCTGAGCCTTTCTGCAGGGCTTCGGCAAACTGAACGGGAGTGATTTTCTCCACGCCGTTTAACGCCTTGGCGAAACCGCGCAGCAGCTGGCTTGTGATGACCCCGGAATTGCCTCTGGCGCCCTTCAGTGCCCCTTTGGCCATGGCACCTGCAGCCTCGTCTGCCCGCAAAAACTCTTTGCTGTTCAGCTCGCGAACCGCGGACTGCATGGTCAGGGTCATATTCGTTCCTGTATCACCGTCAGGCACGGGAAACACATTCAGGGCATCCACAGCTTCCCTGTTCTTTTCAAGCAGCGCGGTTCCGGCCATCACCATGTCCCGCAGCAGGAGACCGTCAATTGTTTTAAACTGTATCAAGGAATTATCCTCCGCTTCCACAAAACATTAGAGCACAATCATTCTGCCGCTTCAGATCCGAATACCTTCTACAGATATATTCACCTTACGGACCTTGACTCCTGTCATGCTCTCCAGCTTATACCGCACCGTTTCCACGATGGTTTTGCAAACCTCGGAAATGGAAATGCCATATTCGACGATGATGAAAAGATCGACATCCAACATATCTCCCACATTGCGAATCTGCACGCCTTTTGACAGGTTTTCGCGCCCAAGCCAGTCGGAGATGCCATCAGTCGCCCGTTTACCGGACATGGCCACTATCCCGTAGCACTCCAGCGCCGCATAGCCGACCACCTTCATCATCACATCTTCCGTGATAAAAACGGTTCCGTAGTCATTCTTAATCTTGCATTCCATACACCATAGCTCCTTCCGGGTCCGGACCTCTGAACGTCAGTCACATGCCGGACGATGAACGCCGGACAATTCATTATACAGGAAATGATCTTTTTTATCAAGGGTTTTGAAACTATTGACAACAACCCATATCTTGTAGATAATGTGATCATTCGGCGACAGCCATCGCTGTTTCTTTGCCATCCCCGGTCTCCGGAGATTCCGGGTGTTTTCCAGGATTGGGCAAAGGGATCTTTTTCAGGAGGATGAAACATGGACATTTCCCATCTCCGCTTCGCACATCGATTCGATCAGGTTTCCGGCAGCGCCATTCGTGAAATTTTTAAACTCATCGCCAAGCCTGGCATGATTTCTTTTGCGGGAGGGAATCCCTCGCTTTCCGCTTTGCCGGATAAAACAGTTTCCGAGCTGCTCAGCCAGGTTATGAAGGAAAACGGAAAGGCAATTTTACAGTACGGCGCCACGGAAGGATATCCTTCTTTTCTGGAGTCACTCCGCGGATATGTAGAGTCTGCGGTGGGTATTTCCCCGGAAGCTATTCTCCCTGTAACAGGATCCACCCAGGCCATGGATTTGCTTTGCAAAGCCCTGATTGATCCGGGAGATACGATTCTGGTCGAAAACCCCAGCTTTCTGGGCAATTTGCAATGTATGAAGCTGTATCAGGCTCACCTGGTTCCGGTGGAAAGCGATGACAACGGCCTGATTCCTGAGGATCTGGAGGAAAAGATCCGGGTGTATCATCCAAAGATGCTCTACACGATTCCGACCTTCCAGAATCCCACAGGGCGCACACTGTCACTGCCCCGCCGACAGAACATCGCCCGGCTGGCTGCCGAGTATGGCGTGGTGGTTGCAGAGGATGATCCCTATCGCGATCTGCGATATCGTGGCGAGATGCTTCCGGCCATCAAATCTTTCGACCAGGAAAACTGGGTGGTGTTTATGGGCAGCTTCAGCAAGATCATCTCTCCCGGCCTTCGGGTAGGATATATCGCAGGCTGCGCGGAAATCATCCGGAAGTGTACCGTCGGAAAACAATCCACGGATGTACATACGGCGAATCTTAATCAGGCGGTGGTAGATCAGTTTATCCGTCAGGGGCTGCTCCCGGATCACATTCGTCGCATCCGTGCGGATTATGCCATTAAAATGAATCAGATGCTTTCTCATCTGGAAGATCTGTCAGGCCTGGTGCGCTTCACCCGTCCGGAAGGCGGTCTGTTTATCTGGGCCGAACTTCCAAATGGCATGAACGCCCTGAATTTGCTTAGCCGCGCTATTGAGCAGAAAGTGGCCTATGTTCCCGGAACACATTTCTTTGTGGACGGCGGCCATGAAAATACCCTCCGGCTGAATTTCTCCAACAGCACTCCCGCTCAGATTGATGAGGGAATGGATGTGCTGAAGAATCTGATACGGAATGCGTAAAGATGCATTCATATCGAGTAAGGATTCCGATACAGAATGCGCAAGGAACCGGAAAAGGGACGCTGAACAGGCGCCGACAAATGGACAGGAGGATGAAAACATGGAACATATTCTGGATATTCTGAAGGATCGGGGATTTATCGCTCAGATGACGTTCGAGGATGAACTTTACGAACAGCTAAAACAGCCGACGACGTTCTATGTGGGCTTTGATCCAACAGCTGACAGCCTGCATATCGGGCATTATATCCCGATCATGGCCATGGCCCATATGCAAAGAGCCGGTCACAAACCCATCGCCCTGATGGGCGGAGGCACAGCCATGATCGGCGATCCCTCCGGGAAAACGGATATGCGGAAGATGATGACCACAGAAACCATCGATCACAATGTGGAATGTATTAAACGGCAGATGTCCCGTTTTCTGGATTTTTCAGAAGACCGTGCAATCATCGTTAACAACGGCGACTGGCTGCGTCATCTGAATTTTATCGATTTCATGAGGGATATCGGCGCTATGTTCTCGGTGAATAAAATGCTGACAGCCGAATGCTACAAAGCAAGGATGGCCACAGAAAACGGTCTCAGCTTTCTGGAGTTTACCTATATGCTGATGCAAAGCTATGATTTCCTGGAGCTGTTCCGTCGGTATGGATGCCGCCTGGAAATGGGTGGAAATGATCAGTG
>CADBLV010000186.1 GCA_902795555.1 uncultured Eubacteriales bacterium
GACATATCTTCACCCGGCTGATTGACCGGAATACCACCATCCCCACCAGCAAGAGCCAGGTGTTCTCAACGGCGGCGGATGGCCAGACCACGGTAGAAATCCATGTTCTGCAGGGCGAACGTCAGATGGCTTATGACAATAAGACCCTTGGCCGCTTCCAGCTGACCGGCATCGCGCCCGCCCCCCGCGGCGTCCCGCAGATCGAGGTGACCTTCAGCATCGACAACAACGGCATCGTGAACGTGTCCGCCAAGGACAAAGCCACGAACAACGAGCAGAAGATCACCATCACCGCCAGCACAAACCTGAGCGAGGAGGAGATCAACCAGCGCGTGAAGGAAGCCGAGCAGTATGCGGAGCAGGATAAGAAGCGCAAGGAAGAAGCGGAAACCCTGAACCGGGCCGACAGCCTGATCTACGAGACGGAGAAGACGATTCGTGAGAACGGCGACAAGCTGTCCGACGAAGATAAGAACACGGTTCAGAATGAAATCGACGCATTCAAGAAGGTGCGGGAAGGGAACAATACCGAAGAGATCAAGAACGCCATGGAAGGCTTCACCCAGAAGGTGTACGCGATCTTTGGCAAGATCTATCAGCAGGCGCCCGGCGCACAGGGATCCCCTGACGCGGATGCACCGCAGCCCGGCACCACCAATGACGACGGCAGTGTGAACGCCGACGGCAGCGTAGAATAATTCAGACGGAACAGATCCCTTTCTTCCCTTCCCATAAATGAGACATATTTTGCCCCTGAACGCGAAGCGGAGTGGCTGTAAAATAGTCATCCGGCACGAAATGGCAGAGGTGAGCTGCCGCTCACAGAGGAGAAGGGAAGAGGGAAAGTGAAAGAACTTCCACAGGAGCAAGCCCGCCACTGGTTTCAGAGGTGGGCTTGCCCTGTGAAAACCGAGGTGATCCAATTTGGCAAACAAACGAGATTACTATGAAGTGCTGGGCGTCGCAAAAAACGCGACAGACGATGAAATTAAAAAGGCCTATCGAAAAAAAGCCAAGGAATGTCATCCGGATCTGCATCCGGACGACAAAAGCGCCGCGGAACGATTCAAAGAGCTGAATGAAGCGAATGAAGTGCTTTCCGATCCTCAGAAACGCGCCCGCTACGACCAGTTTGGCTTTGAGGATCCCATGGGCGGCATGGGAGCGAACGGGAATCCCTTCGGTGGCTTTGATTTCGGCGGCATGGGCGGCATGGGAGATATCTTCGATCAGCTGTTTAACGGCGGCATGGGCGGAAGAACCTCCAGAAATCAGGGGCCTGTAGCCGGCAATGATCTGCGATATGAACTGCATATCACATTTGAAGAAGCAGCCAAAGGATGCCAGAAGAGCTTTGAGATTTATCGTAATGAGCTTTGCGAAACCTGTAAGGGAACGGGGGCAAAGCCGGGCACTGCTCCGGTCACCTGTCCCACCTGCCAGGGCACCGGCCAGGTCCGTCAGTCCGGAGGATGGATGACAACGGTGCGCACCTGCTCCGCCTGCGGCGGCACGGGCAAGATGATCAAGGATAAATGTGCTTCCTGCGGCGGTTCCGGACGCGTGCGGAAAAAGCGCACGGTTACGGTGAAAGTGCCCGCGGGCATCGATCACGGCCAGACCATCATTATGAACGGCCAGGGAGAACCCGGTCTGCGGGGCGGCCCCGCCGGCGATCTGTATATTGTTGTCGGCGTCAAGCCCCATAAGCTCTTCAAACGCGATGGCTTCAATCTCCTGCTGGAAATGCCTGTCAGCTTTGTGACGGCGGCTCTGGGCGGTGATCTGGAAGTTCCGACGCTGAGTGGGCCGATCAAGTATCGAATTCCGGAAGGAACTCAGCCCGGAACAGAATTCCGCATCAAAGGAAACGGGATCCAGCAGCTGCGGGGCTCCGGGAAAGGAGATCTGATTCTCCGTGTTAAGGTCGAAATTCCCAAGCGACTGAATAACAGGCAAAAGGAATTACTGCGCCAGTTTGAGTCAACCACCTCCGACCGGGAGTATGACAACCGGAAGGGCTTTATGGACCGCGTGAAGGAGCTTTTCTCCTGATCTGTAAAGCAGGGAACCCGGCCGAAAAGGAGGGGGAGCGATGGGCCGATATTTTAACCATCCCGATAAAGATCCTCTTCCGGATGAACCAATCCTTCCGGAAACGGATCCCTATGCATACGAAGATGACGGTTTCGATGATCCTGATGAGGAGTGGGAGGAAGAAGAGGAATCTCCCGATACGCCCGAAGAAGGAGAACGTAAAAAAAAGCGGATTCGCATTGCCTATGGCGCGGGTAATCTTGGCGCCGTGGTTCTGGGCGTTGTGGCGATTCTGATTCTGCTCACTTTGCTTCTGAGCATGATCCATTTTCTTCTTTCCGATCTCACCCGAAATCTCACCCTTTTCCAGACGCAGCTGTAATGGAAGGAGCCGTATCGATGAACCATCGGATCTATCTGGATTACGCGGCAACCACGCCGCTTTCCAGGGCAGCCGGGGAAGCAATGCTTCCCTGGCTGACAGACTATTTTGGCAACCCTTCCAGTGTTCATTCATTCGGTCGGGATGCCCGAAAAGCGCTGCAAACAGCCCGGCGTCAGGTAGCTGAAGCAATCGGCGCCGATCCATCTGAAATCTATTTCACCTCCGGAGGCGCCGAAAGCGATAACTGGGCGATCAAAGGTGTCGCCTTTGCCCGACGAGCCGCCGGTAATCATCTGATCACGACAGCCATCGAGCACCATGCGGTGCTGAATGCCTGTAAGTGGCTGGAAAAACAGGGATTTGAGGTCACTTATCTTCCGGTGGATCCCGATGGCTTCGTATCGCCCGATCAGGTTGAAAAGGCAATCACCGACCGCACGATCCTGATCAGCGTCATGTGTGCCAATAATGAAATCGGCACCATCGAACCGATTTCCGAAATCGGCCGGGTGGCTGCCGCCCGCCATATTCCGTTTCATACGGACGCCGTGCAGGCTGTTGGAGCGATGAAGCTGGACGTTCGGGAGATGCAGGTGGACATGCTGAGTCTGAGCGGTCATAAGCTGCATGGCCCCAAAGGCGTCGGCGCTCTCTATCTTCGAACCGGCACACACATCGATCCCCTGATTCACGGCGGTGGACAGGAGCGTGGGCTTCGGGCCGGAACGGAGCATGTCGCCGGGGCTGTGGGCCTGGGCGTCGCTGTGGCAGAAAGCTGTGCCTGCATGGAAGAAACGAACCGGCGTGTTTCCGCTCTGCGCGACAGCCTGGTGGAAGGGATCCTTGCCAGAATCCCCGACGTTCGTCTGAACGGACCTGTTTCCAGCCGCCTACCCGGGAATGCGAATTTTTCCTTTGCCGGCGTGGAAGGGGAGTCCCTCCTCCTTCGGCTGGATCTTGCTGGAATCGCCTGTTCTTCCGGCAGCGCCTGTACGTCCGGATCCATGGACCCAAGCCATGTTCTTCGGGCCATCGGCCTGTGCGAAGAGGAAGCGAACGGTTCTGTCCGCATGACGCTGGGAAGGGAAACCACGGCAGAAGAAATACAGGAAGTCCTTCGTATCCTTCCTGAAACCGTAGACCATCTTCGTGCCCTGCACAGATAGGTCAGAAATCACTGCTGCCTGAACCGCTATGACCCACTACTGCCTTATTCAGCCCACGAAATGGCGCTTTTTCGTGGGTTGTTTTTATGCTGATAAAACAGTATAATATAATTTGCTTTACGGACAGGGAGGGAGGAGAAACCATGTTCTGCCAGGTCATTGTGGATATTGCCCACGATCGGGTGGCCAGGCCCTTCCTGTACAGGATTCCCGAAGGCATGACATTGCAGCGTGGGCAGCGGGTGCTGGTTCCCTTTGGCCCACGAAAGACCGAGGGTGTTGTGCTGAATCAGACCCCGGCGGTGGACGATGGCCTTTCTCCGGAAAAAATCCGGGACGTGATTGCGCCGTTGGAGGATTTTGCCGCCATTCCTCCTGAATTGATGGATCTGGCAGAGGAGCTGGCCCGAAAAACCCATTCTCCCCTGGCGGAAACGATTCGTCTCATGATGCCGGCCCAGATGCGCGGCGGTCGGGTGAAGCCACGCACGGAAAAGCGATATCGACTGCTTGTGAATCATCAGGAAGCAGAACGGATCCTGGCCGAGGCCAGGCGTGAAACCAGGCGCACACAGGTGATCCGCCTGCTTCTGGACGGTCGGGAAAGAAGCCGGGGGGAGATCTCGGAAGCTGTTCCCGGAGGAGCAGCGGTTCTGACGGAAATGATCCGGGACGAGATTATCGGATTCCGGGAGACAGAGGTCCTTCGGACGCCGGATGCGGCCGGAAGCGGGTTAAGCGCGACAGATCCCGGATTTACGCTTACGCCATGCCAGCAGGAAGCGCTGGGAATCATTCTTCCCGCCGTGGAAAAGGGGGATGGATGTTTTCTGATTCACGGCGTAACCAGCAGCGGGAAGACCGAAGTGTTCATGGCAGCCGTGCGGAAGGTTTTGTCTCTGGGCCGGAGCGCAATCATGCTCGTGCCGGAAATCGCCCTGACTCCCCAGATGGTTTCCTGGTTCCGCTCCCGGTTTGGGTCTCAGGCGGCTGTCATCCATTCCCGCCTCAGCGCCGGAGAACGCTATGACGAATGGCGGCGGATTCGCAGGGGGGACGCACGGATTGTGATCGGAGCCCGCAGCGCGGTTTTCTCCCCTGTGCGGGATCTCGGGCTCATCGTGGTGGACGAGGAGCATGAGAGCACTTATTTCAGCGACCGCCGGCCGCAGTACGATGCCCGTGAAGTTGCTGAAAGCCGATGTCAAAGAGAAGGAGCTTCGCTGATCCTGGCCAGCGCCACGCCAAGCATACTCAGCTTTGCCCGGGCAAGACGCGGAGATTTCACCCTCATCGAGATGCCGCAGCGGGCGAACGGGCGTCCTCTTCCGGAGGTGACGCTGGTGGACATGCGGCAGGAGCTGGAGGAAGGAAATCGTTCCATTTTCAGCCGGGAAATGAAGAAAGCGCTGAAGGAGTGCGTTTCCCGGGGGGAACAGGCCATGCTGCTGATGAATCGGCGGGGATATCATTCCTTTGTTTCATGCCGAAGCTGCGGGAAGGTGATCCGCTGCCCCCGATGTGATCTGAGCCTGACCTATCATGCGGAAGGACGGCTGCAGTGCCATTACTGCGGCCACCTTGAGCCGCCCCCCGTCGTTTGTCCCGAATGCGGCAGCCGCTTCATTCGATATTTCGGCGCGGGAACGCAGCAGGTGGAAGCAGAGGTGGCAAAACTGATCCCGGGCGTAGCGACAGTTCGCATGGATCACGATACGACCGGGGGAAAGGATGGACATCGAAAGACGCTGGAGATTTTCCGCTCCGGCCGGGCTTCCGTGCTGATCGGTACCCAGATGATCGCCAAAGGTCTGGATTTTCCCGGGGTAACGCTGGTGGGCGTTGTAGCGGCGGATATCACCCTGAATCTGCCGGACTATCGTTCACGGGAGCGGACGTTTCAGCTGCTGACCCAGGCGGCAGGACGAGCCGGACGCGGACGACAACCCGGACGGGTGATTATTCAGACCTACCGTCCGGAAGACGATACCCTGTGCCTGGCCGCAAGACAGGATTTTCGGGCCTTTTTTGAGAAAGAGTTTCTGCGTCGCAGGCGCGGGCTGTATCCACCCTTTACGGTGATGGCCAGGGTGCTGTGCGAAAGCAGGAATGAAGAAGAGGCGGAGCAGGCTTCCCGGGAAATAGAGATGGCTATTCACACCGCCTTGCAGGATCATCCGTCCTGGGGGAAAAAGCTTCTGATGATCACCCGGGATACGCCGCCGGCCGAGATGCTCAAAGGGGCACACAGACGGCAGGTGTTCCTGAAAATGCTAAAGAGCCCGGAGGCGGATGAGATGCTGGCGGAAATCACGATGCTGGCGGATCGACATGATTTCCGTGCGGTCGTTCGTCTGGAAATGAACCCTGTCAGCATGCTGTGATTCCCGTGAAACACATGGGTTCAGAACCCCACCTCGGAAAACAGCAGGTTACAAAATAAGGTTATGACGGAAAAGAGGTTGAAAAAATGGCAACAAGAAAAATCATCAAAGAAGGGGATCCGAGCCTGCGGAAGATCTGCCGCCGGCAGGAGAAATTCGATCTCCGGCTGAAGATGCTTCTGCAGGACATGGCTGACACGATGTACAAAGCGGAAGGCGTCGGCCTGGCCGCTCCGCAGGTAGGTATTCTTAAGCGCATCGCAGTCGTGGACGTCAGCGAAGATCACTCCGGGCTGATTGAGATGATTAATCCGGAAGTGATCGGCACAGAAGGTGAACAGACCGGCCGGGAAGGCTGCCTGAGCGTTCCCGGACGCCAGGGTGTCGTCACCCGGCCCATG
Source organism: uncultured Eubacteriales bacterium (assembly GCA_902795555.1). The sequence continues at coordinate 6,374 of CADBLV010000186.1, forward strand.
CGGGTTCGCTTCCGCTATCAGAACCGGAAGGGCGAGACTGTGGAGCGGGAGGCGGAAGGCTTTGAAGCCCGGGCCGTATGTCACGAAATCGATCATCTGGATGGAACGCTGTATATTGATAAAATGGTGCGGGAACTGACGCAGGAAGAAATCGAAGGACATATTCCGGAGGACGATGCACAGTGAAAATCGTGTTCATGGGAACGCCGTCCTTCGCGGCGGCCAGCCTGGAGGCACTGATTCGGGAAAAGGAAGACGTGATCGGCGTTTTCACGCAGCCGGATCGCCCGCGTGGACGGGGAAAGAAACCGTCTCCCAGCCCGGTTAAGGAGATTGCGACGGCGGCCGGGATTCCTGTTTTTCAGCCGGAGAAAATCCGGCGGGACGGGGTGGAGGATTTGCGGGCGCTCCGCCCGGATCTGTGCATCACAGCGGCTTACGGCCAGATTCTGAGCCGGGAAATTCTGGATATTCCACCCCTGGGAAATATCAACGTGCATGCCTCTCTGCTGCCGCTTCATCGGGGAGCCGCCCCTATTGCCTACGCGATCATGAACGGTGATGAAAAAGCAGGCGTCACCACGATGCTCATGGACGCGGGAATTGATACAGGAGATATGCTGCTGTCCGAAGAAACGCAGATTGGGGAAACGGAAACCTGCGGAGAACTGACGGAGCGGCTCAGCCGGATCGGCGCTTCGCTTCTGATCCGGACGATCCGGGCCCTGGAAGCAGGAAACCTGGTTGCGAAGCCTCAGAATGAAGCGAACATGACCTATGATCCCATGCTTTCACGGGAGATGGGGATGATCGATTTCAGCTGGCCATCCTGGAAGATCAAAGGGTATATCAATGGACTGAATCCATGGCCCTGTGCCTCGGTTCCCCTGGGAGACGGGCGGCTGAAACTGATGCGTGCAGCGTTTGCGGAAGGCACAGGTACACCGGGATCCGTATTGAAAGCGGATTCGAAAAACGGCCTGGTCATTGCCTGCGGGGAAGGTGCTGTACGGATTCTGGAGCTGCAGGCGCCCGGAGGGCGGATCATGCGTTCTGAGGACTATCTGAGAGGACACGGGCTGCCGGATCGGTTTACATGACGCCCGGTCTGTCATCCGGAAAAACCATTTGTGACAGTTGTGAGGATCATCATGGAGCAGAAGGATCGACGACAGGAAAACAAAAAGCAGGGGTATTCCCATCAAAACAGGGAGAATCGCAAATTCGGACACTCCACCGGGCACCGGGCGGAACCAACCAGAACGCATGGTCCGTCCGGGACATCTCATCCAAAGCCCGTTGCCGAAGAGACCGGGATGCCGGCCCGAAAGGTGAACCGACCATCCGGACGTCCCAACGGGCAACGGACGGAGTTTCAGAGAACGCACGTCCCGTCCGGGACACCTCATCCAAAGCCCGTTGCCGAAGAGACCGGGATGCCGGCCCGGCGGGTGGCGCTGAAGGTCATCCGGGCCGTCACGGAAGACGGCGCCTGGGCCGGAACGAGCCTGGACGAAGCCCTGCGGGGAAGCGGCCTGAACGGGGTCGATCGCCGGCTTGCGACGCGCCTGGCCTATGACACCATTGACCGCCTGAGCTATCTGGACTGGGCCCTGTCCAAAGTGATGGCCCGGGAGGATACGGACATTCGCCTCCGCAATATTCTCCGTCTGGGAGCGTGCCAGCTTCTTCTGGAAGATCGGATTCCGGAAAGCGCCGCGACGAACACCAGTGTCATCCTCTGCACAGAAAACGGCCTGGATGGCTTGAAAGGCGTCTGCAACGGCATCCTGCGAAATCTGATCCGACGAAAGGATGAAATGGAGATTCCTTCCGGAGAAGAGGGGGAAGCGCTTCGCCGCGGGCTGCCTTTATGGCTGTGGGAAGCGCTCTGCGCGGATTACGGACCGGAGGCTTCGGCTGCAGCCGGAGGTTCCGGAGATGAGGGATGGACGATTCGGCCCAACCTGCTGAAAATGTCGGAGACGGACTTTGAAGCCATGCTGAGCCGCAAGGTCTGGAAATCGGAAAAGACGGAGCTTCCTTTTACCTGGCGGGTTACCGGAGCGATGGATATCGGACTGGATGCGGATTTCCGTTCAGGACATTTCTCCATTCAAACGCCGGGCAGCATCATGGCCTGCCTGGCAATCGCCCCCAAAAGAGGTGAAACGATTCTGGATTGCTGCGCGGCCCCCGGGGGAAAAAGCTGCTTCATGGCGGAATTGATGGGCGGCACGGGGAGAGTTCAGGCCTGGGATATCCATGATCACCGCGTCGAACTCATTGCTGCGCAGGCCCGTCGGCTGGGGCTTGAGAACGTACGGCCTATGGCCCGGGACGCGACCATCCCCAGAGCGGATCTGGAAGGACGGATGGACGCCGTTCTGCTGGATGCTCCCTGCACGGGCAGCGGCATGATGGGAGAGAAGCCGGACATCAAATTGCGACTGACGGAAGAAGGGCTGAAGGAGCTTGTTGATCTGCAGGGGAAGCTTCTCGACGCAGTCTCCCCATACGTCCGATCCGGCGGCAGGATGGTGTATTCTACGTGCTCAGTGCTGAAGGATGAGAATGAACGCCAGATCGAAGCCTTTTTAAAAAGGCATCCGGAATTCGAAACGGGAACACTCCCGAACACGATTCCATCCCGATATCGCGAGCTGTCCGGTCCCGGGTTGCAGCTCCTGCCCGGTCGGGATGGGACGGAAGGATTTTACCTCTGCCTTCTGAACCGGAAGAGCGAATGATTTTCAACCGCCGGAGGAAAGATGAACATGGAAGGAATGACCGAAGCATTCGGCATGAACCCGGCCGAAAAAGCAGAGCTGACCGGCCTGACCCGGGATGAGGTTTCGTCATGGTGTCGGGATCAGGGGTTGCCGGCATTCCGGGGAATCCAGATTTTTGAAGGAATCCATAAGGGGCTGCGTTTTGAGGAAATGAGCAACCTGCCTCTGCGACTTCGGGAACAGTTAGCCTTCAGTGCCGTCGATCAGCCCGTTTCCATCGTAATGGAACGGAGAAGCAAGCTTGACGGAACAGTGAAATTTCTCTTCGCCC
>CADBLV010000187.1 GCA_902795555.1 uncultured Eubacteriales bacterium
CAAAGAGTAAGGGGAAACAGCGTGGAAATGAAAAGCGCGGAGTTCCCAAAAAGTAAGGGGAAACAGCGTGGAAATGAAAAGCGCGGAGTTCCCAAAAAGTAAGGGGAAACAGCGTGGAAATTAAAAGCGCGGAGTTCGTTACCTCCATGGCGGCCTACGGTGATTTTCCCGGCCGCGGCCTTGATCAGATTGCCGTCGCGGGAAAAAGCAATGTCGGAAAGAGTACGCTGATCAACAAACTCTGCCGGCGGAATAAACTGGCCCGAACCAGTTCCACCCCCGGCAAAACAAGGCTGATCAATGTGTTCCTGCTCAACGGAAGCTTCCATCTGATCGATCTCCCCGGATATGGATTTGCGAAGGTGGATAAAAAGGAGAAACTGCGCTGGGGAACCATGATGCAGGAATACTTTTCCCAGTCGCGGGAGCTGAAGCATGTGCTCTGTCTGGTGGATATCCGTCATGAACCTACCGAGGATGATCGCACCATGAACGCGTTCTTACGGCAGATGGAGATCCCCTTCACGGTGGTGGCTACCAAGGCCGACAAGATCAGCCGCGGCGCCAGAAGTAAATACCTGGCTCCCATCTGCCGGGCTCTGAGCGTTCAGCCCTGGGAGATCATCTGTTTCAGCGGGGAAGATGGCACCGGGCGGGAAGAGCTGCTGGACCGGATTGAAGCTGTGCTTGGAGAGAAAGAAGATTCAGAGGAGAAGACATAAAAAAACAGGAAACCAGTTTTTTCCTATTGCAACGAATCCTATTCGGGAGTATAATCACAAGCCGTGGATCGATGACAATCACAAGGAGGAAGATATATGAAACTGGTGAAGTGCCCGCGCTGTGATCTGAATTACATCCGGGAGGACGAAAAGTACTGCAAAATCTGCCTGCGTGAGCTGAAGGGCGAAAAACACGAGGACGAAGTTGAACTTTGCAGCATTTGCAACGAGGAACCGGTGCTGCCGGGGAAGGACGTATGTCTTTTCTGCCTGAAGGAAATGAGCAAATCCAACAGCAACGACGACAACCAGAACGACGGTATTCCGGAAGGCATTGAGCCGGACAGCATTGGCGACATGGATGATGTCAGCGAGATGGATGAGATCATTCCGGATGTGGACGGCGACAGCGATATTCCCAGCCAGGAATTCGGAGAGATTGAAAACGAACTGAGCCTGGAGGACGTTCGCGAGGATGAGGAACGAAACGCGGACGACGAGATGGAGGAAGAAGAAATATAATCAGTCCACCTTCAGGAGGAGACTATGCGCCTGTTTGCAATTGGTGACCTGCATATGAGCGGCGGAGATGACAAGCCGATGAATGTGTTCGGGCCCCAATGGGACAGGCATTTTTTACGCATTCAGGATGCCTGGCGGGAACGGGTTTCCTCGGAGGACGTTGTGCTGATCCCCGGGGACATCAGCTGGGCCATGCAGCTGAAGGATGCCATTCCGGATCTGGTCGCGATCGGCGAGCTGCCGGGGACAAAGATCCTGTGCAAAGGAAATCACGACTACTGGTGGGGATCTGTCACACGGGTCCGGGATTCTTTGCCTTCCGGGATGATCGCGCTGCAGCATGACGCGGTCGAACTGGAGAACTGGGTGATCTGCGGAACCAGGGGATGGATGATTCCGACAGGGGAGGCTCCGCTGGACGCAGAGAATGAAAAGATTTATCTTCGGGAGGTTCAACGGTTGAAACTGGCCCTTGAAGCCGCCGAGCGGCTGAGTAGGGAAAAGCCGCTGGTGGTAATGATGCACTTTCCGCCGCTTACGAACAGCGACCGGGACAGCCTGTTTGTGAAGGAGCTGGAGACACATAAAGCCGCCGCCGTGGTTTACGGGCATCTGCATGGCTGCGGCATCAAGGCAGGCTTCACCGGAAGCCATCACGGTATCGCTTACTCCCTGGTTTCCTGCGACAGCATCGGGTTTGCCCCCGTTCCGGTGAAGATATCGGAATAAAAAAATCTTAATTTTTTGTAACATTATCACCGCTTTTCCGAATACTTCCGGACTTCGAACAGAAGGCCGGTTTTTTTGTTCCACAAAATATGGATAAGACCATTTTGCCAACGCCACAATTTCAAACCAAATTATTACGAAAAAGTTACAAAATATTGAAAAATAAATGATGAATCCAAGAAGAAATTCTTGACACGTTCAAAAAATGAGGCTTGCGAAGAATCACATTGTATGCTAAATTTGTGGGGAAAAAGGGGAATCCATCCCAAAAATGGACACAAAAGTGGGAAAGTGGGGGATTGGTGTGACGGATGACCAGCTGGGTCAGGCAACGCAGAACAACACCCCCGCCGGCGCACCTCCGGGCCGCAAAGGTTCAGAACGGTTCATCGGCTCTTATAACCATAGCCTGGATAGCAAAGGGCGTCTTGTGATTCCGCAGGGGTTCCGGGAAAAGCTTGGCAGTCCCTTCTGTATCGCCCCTTCCTACGATTTTCAGTCCATCGCCCTTTACCCGACTGCCATGTGGGAAAAGCGCAACGAGGCCTATGAGAAACTGGGCACCCTGAATCCCGCTGTTAACCGTTATCTGGAGCAATTCTACGCGCTGAGTTATGACGGACAGACCTTTGACGCCCAGGGGAGAGTGCTGATTCCCATGAATATCCGCAGCCGGATTCTAAAAGACGACCGGGATGTGGAGATCACCGGCGCCAATGATCATGTACGGGTGGTTTCCGAAAAGGTCAGCAGCGACAGCTGGACCAGCTTTACAAGCGAGCTGCCTGCCTTGCTGGAAATGATCGCGGGCCTTGAGAAGCAAGGGGTTTAGAAGCCAGCTTTGCCAGAGAAGATCACGGGCCTGAGAATCAAGGGGTTAGAAGCCAGTTTTGCCGGAGAAGATCACGGGCCTGAGAATCAAGGGGTTAGAAGCCAGCTTTGCCGGAGAAGATCGCAGGCCTTGAGAAGCAGGAAGAATAAGAGAAGTCCGGAAGGAGTACATGCCATATGATGGAAATGCCGGTTCGGGCGCGGCGGAGACTGGAGGATCTCGCCGCTTCCTGGCAGGAAAAAAGAGACTGGTCAGATGATCTGCGGCAGCAGCAGTCCAATCTGCGCAGAAGCCGCATCACCTGTTCCGCGTCCCTCAGCGATTACCAGAAGAATCAGGATTGGACGGGTAGCATGGGGCTGAGTCCCAGCGGCCGGTTTCAGATTGTTGAGGAAGCCGGAAAGCACCAGCGCTTCTTTACACGGGAAGGCATTCGCTGGGACGCTGCGTGGGCGATCATCGGCGTGATATGCGCGCTGCTGGCGGTGATCCTTTTAACGGATCTGGCGGGGATCGGACGGAGCATGCGGAATATTACCAAGCTGGATTCACGGATTGAAATTCTCAGCGACAAGAACGAGGAACTGAACGCCCGTCTGGCCATGAGCACGGACGACCTGAGCGTATGTACGGAAGCGGTGAAACTGAATCTGATCGGATCCGGCGGGGCCAGGATGGTGCACCTGACGGTACCGTCTACGGTGACGATGAAACTGACCGCAAACGCCGGGACGGATTCACATCAAAGTAATCCTGCGGCGGGGGACTGAACACCTCAGGCGCTCCTTCACTTCAATCCTTCGGTGGGGGACTGAGAATCTCAGTCTCCCCCTTTCACTTTTCCACAGCCGGATGACATGACGCACATGACTCGTTTCCATAGCAGGAAAGCATGCTGCGCATGATTTGTTCCCACAGCCGGATGGCATGCAGCATATGAATCGTTTTCATAGCAGGAGCGCGTGCCGCGCATGACTCATTCCCACAGCAGGAGAGGTCAGGAGGAGCCATGAGAAGGCAGGAGAACGTCAGGAGGAAATACTGCGTATGACTCGTTTCAAAAACACACTATAGCCAAAGCGCCGAATTTGTGATAAGCTAAAGGATGGTCGGGATTCAAAGCAAAGGATGGACATCGCATGAAACTGAGAGAATTGCTGACTGAAGTGCCGTATGTGGCTCAGACCCGCGGTGACATGGAGACGGAAATCAAGGAGCTGGTTTCCTCCAGCCACGACAAGACGGAGGGAGGACTGTTCTTCTGTATCGTCGGCGCCCGGTTTGACGCGCACGATTTCGCGCTGGAAGCGGTGGGAAACGGGTGCGTTGCGCTTATTGTGGAACGGTTCGTGGAGCTGGATGTGCCCCAGGTGATGGTAACCAACGGCCGGGCGGCGATGGCCCGGATTGCTGCCGCTTTCTACGGCTTTCCTTCCCGCGGCATGCGGATGATCGGCATTACGGGAACCAAGGGAAAAACAACGACCACCTATCTGCTTCAGAGCATCTGCGAAAAGGCCGGGTTCAAGTGCGGAATTATCGGATCCACCGGCACTGTGGTGGCCAATCAGCATCTGGACAGCAAGCTGACCACGCCGGATCCGATCGATCTTCAGAAGATGCTGCGGGTGATGGCCGACGAGGGTGTCCAGGTCGTCTGTATGGAGGTTTCTGCTCACGCGATTGATATGAACCGGCTGGACGGCATGACCTTCGAGGTGGGTTGCTATACCAATCTGAGCCAGGATCATCTGGACTATTTCTATACGATGGAGCGCTATTTCGAAACCAAGAAACAGTTTTTCCTCAGCGGGATGGTGAAAAACGCCGCCATCAACGCGGACGATGAAACCGCGGAGAAGCTGCAGGAAGGGCTGGAGCTGCCCCGGATTACCTACGGAATCTGTGTGAACGCGGATGTCTTCGCCCGGGATATCGAAATCACAGAGGAAGGCGTTCATTTCAACGTCCAGCTGCACGGCATGAGCGAAATCGGAATCCGGATGCATATGACGGGAATGTTTAACGTCTATAACGCGCTGGCGGCCACCAGCTGCGCCATGATCATGGGCATTTCTCCCGAACAGATCCGGGACGGTCTGGAAGCGGTGACACGGGTTCCCGGCCGGATTGAGGTGCTCCAGACGGGGACGCCCTACAAGGTGATTCTGGATTACAGCCATTCCCCGGACGCGCTGGAAAACATTCTGAAAACCGTTCGTCAGTTTACCCGGAAGCGGGTGATCGCGCTCTTCGGCTGCGGCGGAGACAGGGACAAAGGCAAGCGGCCCATGATGGGCGAAATCGGCGGGCGTCTGGCGGATTACTGTATCCTGACCTCGGACAATCCACGGACGGAAAATCCCATGGTGATTCTGGCGGCCATCGAGAAGGGGATCAAACCGACGGGCGGCCGGTATGAGGTGACTGAAAACCGCAGGGAAGCGATCGAACGGGCCCTTCGCATGGCGGAAGACGGCGACGTGGTTGTCCTGGCGGGAAAAGGCCATGAAACCTATCAGGAAATCATGGGCATCAAGCGTCCCTTTGATGAAAAAGCCATCGTCAGCGAAATCCTGCTGAAGATGAAAACAGAGGATGAGGTGAAATAACGCCATGTACAGAATGATGGGCGCCATGCTGCTCTCCCTGGCGATCGCGCTGCTGATCGGTCCCAAGCTGATTGCCCGGCTCCGGAAGCTGCATTTCGGCCAGACAATTTATGAACTGGGTCCGGCGCATCAGCAAAAGCAGGGAACGCCTGTCATGGGCGGCCTGATGATGGCCGCGGGGATCCTCGTATCCTCTCTGGCGTTCCATCCGGCCCGATGGAAAGGCGGATGGGATTATATTCTGCCGCTGCTGGGTGTCTCCTTTCTGAGCATGGGCATCGGCCTGGCGGACGATTATATCAAGGCGATCAAGAAACGCCATGAAGGGCTGAAACCCATGCAGAAAATCGCCGGACAGGTGATTATTGCGGCGGGGTTCAGTGCTTATTGCTATTTTCACCCGATGGTCGGCAGCAAGGTGCTGGTGCCTTTTATCAATGCCGAATGGGATCTGGGAATTTTCTATCTTCCCCTGATGACCCTGACGGTGATTTTCATTGTCAACAGCAGCAATCTGCAGGATGGGCTGGACGGCCTGCTGGGTACCGTGACCGCCATCAGCTCTTCCGCCTGGGCGGTGATCTGCGCCCTGCTGATTGCCCTGGCCGGTTCGGACAATCCGGAAATTTCCGGCGTGAACACCATCGGTGTCTTTGCCCTCAGCGTGACGGGCGCCTGCGTCGGATTCCTGCGCTTTAACCGGTATCCGGCCAAAATCTTCATGGGGGATACGGGAAGCATGCTGCTGGGCGGCGCGGCGGTGGCGACGGCCATGCTGCTGCGGCGGCCGCTGCTGCTGCTTTTGCTGTTCTTTACCCCGATCATGAGCAGCGTCAGCGTGATTCTGCAGCGATATTATTTCAAACTGACCCATGGAAAGCGCATCTTCCTGATGAGCCCCATCCATCACCATTTTGAAAAGAAAGGCTACTCCGAAACGCAGATCGTCAGCATGTACGCGGGCATCACCCTGGTGCTGTGCCTGATCGGCGTGCTCAGCGTCTGTGTTCGATAATGTTCCGAGAAAAGAAGGAAAAGCCATGAATTACGAAAAGAAGAATGTCCTGGTGGTCGGGATGGCGCGCAGCGGCGTAGCCGCGGCGCAGTTGCTGCGTGCTTACGGCGCGACAGTCACTGTGAACGACAGCAAGTCAGAAGCGGAGCTGGGCGAACAGCTCAAACCGCTGGAAGGCCTGAATCTGAATCGCAAATTCGGATGCGGCGCCATGGAATTGCTGGAAGGACAGGACTGCCTGGTGATCAGCCCCGGTGTGCCGGACTCCGCGCCTTTCGTCCGGAAGGCCCGGGAGATGGGCATCTATGTCATCGGAGAGCTGGAACTGGCGGATCAGCTGAGCCGGGGAACCATGGTTTCCGTCAGCGGCACTAACGGCAAAACCACCACCGTATCCCTGCTGGGCGAAATCTTCCGCAACAGCGGGAAGGTGACCCATGTGGTGGGTAATATCGGATATCCTTACTCCCTGGCGGCGCTGGTCAGCAAGGATGAGGATGTCATCGTCTGTGAAGTCTCCTCCTTCCAGATGGAAACGGCGGACACCTTCCATCCTCATGTAGCGCTGCTGACCAATATCACCGAGGATCATCTGAACCGGCACGGAACCATGGCGGTCTATACGGCTCTGAAAATGCGCATGTTCAGGAATCAGACGGAGAAGGATTACGCCGTGTTTAACGCGGATGATCCCGGGCTGGAAGGCCTTTCAGCCCAGGTGAAAAGCCGCGTGCTGTTCTTCAGCCGCCTCAGGGAAGTGAAGGAAGGCGCCTTCGTTCGGGACGGAACGATTTTCTTCCGGATGAACCGGACGGAGAAAAAAATCTGCGGAACGGACGAGGTTCGCATTCCCGGCCCACACAACCTGGAAAACGCGCTGGGTGCTGTATGCGTGGCCGCGGCGATGGATGTACCGGTGCCTGTGATCCGCCACAGCCTGAAAACATTCCGGGGCGTGGAGCACCGCATTGAAAGCGTGCGGGAACTGGACGGTGTGGAATATATCAACGACAGCAAGGGAACCAATGTGGATTCCACGATAAAAGCCGTACAGACGATGAATCAGCCCACGATTATCATCCTGGGCGGATACGACAAACACACCTCCTTTGATCCCCTGAGCCGGGAGATCGTCCGGAGCCCGATGATCCGCAGGGCAGTGCTGATTGGGGAAACCGCGGGACTGATTCAGACCAGCCTGGAAAAAGCCGGATTTACAGCCATCAGCCATGCGGGCAGCCTTCGGGAAGCGGTGGAACAGAGCAGGCAGGCGGCGGAACACGGATGGAACGTTCTGCTGTCGCCGGCCTGCGCAAGCTTTGATATGTTCAAGGACTATGAAGAGCGGGGCAGGGTGTTTAAGGAAATCGTGAACAGCCTGACCTGAAATAAGCAAAACAGACCGAATTCCGGAAAGGAGGGAGCGACTTGCAGGGCCCGAAAGGGAATCCTTCCGGATCGCCGGCCAGAGCCGGGGATCGAAGCAACGATCCCTCCGGCGTGCGGGAGTGGCAGCGGAACACCTGGCTGGGACCCGCGCCGCAGAATGAGAATCCCTTCGACGAACCGGAGGACGCTCCCGAACTGAGAAGCAGCCGATCCGAGAATGTGAATGAGCATCTGGGCGATTTCTGGCGATCGGAAACGGGCGGACGTGGATATACGGCCGGACAGACGATGCAGCAACCGGCGAAAACCGAAACCGGCGAGAAGTCCCGCACTGCCCGGAAACGAAACGGCGTCAGGACAGCGCTTCTAACGGTGCTGATTCTGTTGGCCATTGCCGCCGCGCTGCGCTTCGGCGTGTTTGCCATCCGGGAAATCCGAGTCAGCGGAAACCGGGACCTGTCTGCGGAAGAGGTGATCCAGTCCAGCGGGATCAGCCTGGGCGACGGCATCCTTTCCCTGAATGAGAAGCAGGTCGAGGAACGAATTAACGGTAATTACAAATTGCAGTTCCGATATCTGGAAAAGCAGCTGCCCGGCACGGTGGTGATCGGGATCAGGGAACGGGAAGCCTGCTGCTGGCTGACCTACTGCGGCATTCATTATATCGTGGATAAAAACCGGATGGTTCTTTCCGAGACGGAGCAGATGACCGAGGAGGATCCGAACACAGGCGAGGAAAGAATCAAAACGGCGTTTACCAGCCTTGTGGAGGTGAAGGGCCTGCAGATCCGCTCCGGCTGCTATGTGGGCCAGACCATGATCCTCTCCAGCGCGGCGCAGCAGCTGCTGTTTTCGGAACTGTTTCTGGAGATGAAAGTGATGGGCTGCACCGGGGAAATCTCGGAAGCCGATCTGAGCAATCCGTCTTCCGTCCTTCTGACCACGCAGGACGGATATACCGTTTCTCTGGGCGACAGCAGCCGGATTCATGAAAAGCTGCGGAGCCTGATGCTCGTGAAGCAGGAACTGCAGCGCATGGGAGAAACCGGCGGCTCCATCAATGTTTCCAATCCGGAATCTCCGCTTTACTCCCCGCCGCAGACGTAGAGGGATTAAATGTTACAAAAACGAACAAAAAACGTAATAAATTTCTTAAAAAGACTTGCAATCATGGCCTGATGCGTCTATAATGTAAGCGGTATGCGTCTGTAATGTAGATTCAGTTCATTCTCTCGGCGGACGCCTGAATCCGGTTTTGTACGCAAACGTCCGGCGGACGGGATGACAGCATCGCCTTCCGGACGGCCGATCGGATTCGGAACAGCGCTCACGGAGGAGAAACGGGGGGTATGAGGGAGCTATGAAAACGACGGTTGCGGCCATTGATTTCGGCACGAGCAAAATTGTGACGCTCGTGGCTGAGAACAGCGGCAGCCAACGCTGCGACATTACCGCGGCGGGTGTCGCGAAGTACGACGGTTATCTGGCAGAAGGATGGAACAATCCCGGGATGCTGGATGAAGCGATCCGGCGCAGCATTGCCGACGCGGAGGAACAGGCCGGCGTCAAGATTCGGGACATCAATGTGGGCGTGCCCGGCGCGTTTACCCGTGTGTATGCCACCAAGGTGACCATCGGCCTGAAAGGGACGGATCCCCGGGTCAGCTCCGCGGATGTCAAGGCGGCTTTCAACAAGGCCGCGGAGAATCTGGACAATATGCCCGGGGTTGTGATCCATTCCAGCCCGGCCTGGTTCATGGTCGACAACGGCAAGAAAACGCTTGAACCGGTGGGCATGAAAGGCCGGGAAATGACGGCGTTTATCAGCTTCGTCGTGGGCAACCGCTTCTTTGTGGACGACGTGACCAACCGGATGGCGGATCAGGGAATCGCTGTGGCGGGATTCTACTCCACCAGCGCCGGCGAGGCCATGCTGTATCTGAACGAGCAGGATCGGGACCATACGTCGGTGCTGATCGATATGGGCTATCTGAACACCGAGATTATCGGCGTGGAAGGAGACGCCATCATCTATCATAAGGTGCTGGATGCGGGCGGAGGCGACCTGGCGGTGGCCCTGGCAGAGGACCTGGACATCAGCCTGAGCGCCGCCGAGGATATAAAACGCCAGTTTGTTTACGGCATCGAAACCAGCGGCGAAAGCTATGAAGTGCCCGGCGCGGACGGCCAGAAGGGAACCGCGTTTACCCGCGACCAGGTGAGACCGGTGATCTGTAAGGCCCTGGACGAAATCGCGGAACAGATCAAAGACGCGATCGACGACGACTTCGGCGGCCTGGGAAACTGGAGCAGCGTATTCATGACCGGCGGCGGCCTGTGCTTCAACCGGGGCGGCAAGGAATATCTCTCCGGCAAGCTGGGACGCCCCGTGCAGGAGACACCGCGACGCACCACCAAGCTGAACAGCCACAGCTTCTCCAGCGCCCTGGGACTGATGGATCTGATTATCGACACGATTGAGCAGCAACGTCAGCCGGCGGCCAGCGCGGGCGGCAAGATTAAGGACTTCTTCCGGAGTCTGTTGGGAGGTTAAGAGCATGATCGAATTCAAAAACGAGGAACAGAACACTTTCGCCTCCATCAAAGTTGTCGGATGCGGCGGCGGCGGCAATAACGCGGTGAACCGGATGATAGACGCCGGACTCCGCGGCGTGGAATTCATTTCCATCAATACGGACCGCCAGGCCCTGGGGCAGTCCAACGCACAGGTGAAGATTCAGATCGGTGAAAAGCTGACCAAAGGCCTCGGCGCCGGCGCGATTCCCGAGGTGGGACGGCGGGCGGCCGAAGAAAGCCGGGAGGAGATTGCTCAGGCGCTGAAAGGCGCAGATCTGGTCTTTATCACGGCGGGCATGGGCGGCGGCACCGGCACCGGCGCGGCCCCGATCGTGGCGGAAATCGCCCGGGATCTGGGCACACTG